>NZ_JBNHFG010000003.1:0-170032 GCF_059090025.1 Arthrobacter sp. Y3224198 | reverse complement strand
CGGAACGGCGGCAACGAAAACTCCCGCTCGCAGAGCTCGCGAGAGTTATTAAAGCCGCCTGACCCGGCCCGTCCGGCGCCCCTGCATCTCAGCGCCTGACCCGGCCCGTCCGGCGCCCCTGCATCTCAGCGCCTGACCCGGCCCGTCCGGCGCCCCTGTGTGCGGGACTGCCGAGCCTGGCGACCCGTCAGGCGTCCCTTACGGGGCGGAGTCCACTACCGACGTCTTTACCGAGGTCCAGGCTGAAACCGTGCCGGCCGGAGCGTCGGGGAAGTCCTGCAGCAGCACGTCCTGTTCCCCGAGGACCAGTCCCGAGTCCGGATCTATGATGATGTCCGTTCGCGATGTTCCCTCCGGGTTCGGGATTCCGATGGCGATGCCTGTCCTGCCGTCCACCGTTGCCTGTTTGTCGCTCACGGTCACACCGGGGATAAGCGCAGCGGCCCGGTACATGGTAGCCCGCAGCTCAGCGGGGACGGCCCCCGTGCGCAGGCCGTCCGCGATTGTCACGAATGCCTCCCTTTCCGGTGTTTTGCCTTTGCCTTCGGTGCGCTCGTAAATGAGGTCCAGCAGTTCCCGGGGATCCCGGGGTAGGCTTCCGGCTTCCGCGAGGGGGGTGCCGATGATGACCATCGGCGCCTGCCCGTAGAAAGCTCCTCCCGGCCCGCGCTGGATTCCTACCGTCGGATTCGGCAGGCCGCCCTTGCCCTGCTGCAACAGCTTGGTCATTTCGGCGGCGGCTGCCTTGACGGCGTCAGAGGAGGGCTCCAACGGAATCCGCTCTCCGCGGTCCCAGACCCATTCCCCGTTCTTGTCTGCCGGTATGTAGAGCTGATCAGTGACGGTCGCCTGCCAGGAAAGATCGCTGCCGTCAGCCATCTGCATACCGGACCAGGTCAGCTCGGTTGTGTCAATCAACAGGTACTGGCCGGGGCCCACCACCGGGTCCGAGGTCCGGATGGTGGCGTCGGCCGCGGCGTTGAGGACTTCGGCCGCCTCAGCGGTGGCCCCGGGGCTGCCGGGCCGGACGACGTCGGCCACCACTATGCCGCCCACAAGCAGAGCTGCAGCGGCGGACGCGAGCAGCACACGGCGTCGGACGCGGGGCGCTGCCGGCACTGCACGTCCGGGCAGTGGAGGAACCGCGTGGAGGTGGGAGGGCGAAGTGCTTTGCGCCGCCGGCGGGGCACCCATTACAGCCAGCGACCTGGCGCGGCTGCCGGCCAGTTCGGATTCGGTGAGGTGACGCGCGGGGTCCACGGAGGCAAGCTGATGTTCGGTGCCGCCTGACAGGTTAGTTTTGCTCATCATTTCGCTCCCTCTGACTGGAAATCCGTAGCTAGCAGGCGGCCAAGTGCTTTGCGCGCCCGGTGCAGGCGCATCCTGACGGCGGTGGCGCTGGTATCAAGCAGGTCTGAGACCTCGCTTGAACTGAATCCGTCCCAGTAGGTCAGGAGGAGGACTTCGCGCTCATCGGAACCGAGCCGGGCCAGGGCCTCGTGGATCCGGGATTCATCCGTGTCGCGCTCATGCTCCCGCTCGAGCTGGAGGGCTCCCAGGAGGCTCGCGGACCGCTGTGCGGCCCGGTCATGGTTGCGGAGGACGTTCCTCGCGATCCCGAAGAGCACCATGACGGTCAGGCTCTCCTGCTGCCCGGTCTTCTCCCAGGTAATCCGGAAGACCTCGGCGCACAGGTCTTCGGCAGTTGCGGCATTTTCGGTTCGACGGCGGAAGTAGCGGTAGATGCGGTCATGGCCCGCGGCGTGGGCCGCCAGGAAACGCTTCTCCCTCTCCAAGTCCCGTTGTTCCTTCCGGACGGTTTGTAAGCTCATGCCCTGTTAATGTCCGGCAGCCCCCAAAGTGTAACTGCGGCTTCCGAAACCCCGCCTGCAACAAGAACCTGTCCGGTATGTTCCACCCACGAACGGCGTCGGACACACGAAGGGGCCTGGCGGAGGCGGCTTTAATACTTCCCGCGAGCTGAAGCGAGCGGGAAGTTTCGTTGCCGCCGGAACCAGGCCCCGTAGGTGCCAACGTTTCCAGCGAAGAAGTTACCGCCAGCCGGCGTCCGGTGCCACCAGCTTGACGATGCTCTCGAGCAGATGCGCGTTGTAATCCACGCCCAGCTGGTTCGGTACGGTAATCAGGACCGTATCGGCCGCCTGCACAGCGGCGTCAGCGGCCAGCTCCGCGGCGATGACGTCGGGTTCGCCGATGTAGCTCTTGCCGAACCGCGCCAAGCCGCCGTCGAGGTGGCCCACCTGGTCCCGGCCCTCGGCCTGGGCACGCAGGCCGAAGTAATGCCGGTCCTGCCCGGTCACCAGCGGGATGACGCTGCGGCTCACGGAGACCCGCGGCGTGCCCTGGTGGCCGGCGTCGGCCCAGGCCTTGCGGTACACCTCGATCTGCTCCGCCTGCAGCTGGTCGAACGGCACGCCTGTGTCCTCGGTCAGCAGGGTGGAGCTCATCAGGTTCATGCCCTGCTCGCCGGTCCACTTGGCCGTGGCCCGCGTGCCCGAACCCCACCAGATGCGCTCGGGCAGTCCGGGAGACAGGGGATCGATGGACATGGGAGCGGTTGTGCCGGTCATGGCCGGATCGGACCGGGCCACCCCGGCACCGGCAATGGCGGCACGGAAGACCTCGGTGTGCTGCCGCGCCATGTCGGCGTCGGAGGAATCCGGCCCCGGAACGTAACCGAAGGACTCATATCCCCGCAGGGCCGGCTCGGGGGATCCCCGGCTGATGCCCAGCTGCAGCCGGCCGCCGCTGATCAGGTCCGCAACGGCGGCATCCTCGGCCATCGACAGCGGATTCATATAGCGCATGTCGATCACGCCGGTGCCCAGCTCGATGCGGCTGGTCCGGGCGGCCATGGCGGCGAGCGTGGGGAACGGGGCGGAGAACTGCGGGGCAAAGTGGTGCACCCGCATGTACGCGCCGTCGACGCCGATTTCCTCCGCAGCGACCGCCAGCTCGATCTGCTGCAGCACAGCGTCCCGTGCAGTCGGCGTTTGGGACCCGAGTGCGTTCCGGTAGTGTCCGAAGGACAGGAACCCTATTCGTTTCATACCAGCCACAGCGTTGGAACAATCGGCCGTATTCCCGCTCCTGGGGACAGGTTGGTGCCGCGTCGCCGGGAGCAGTGAACAGGAAGCAGGAACAGTGCACATCACCATGGTCCCGGGGTACACCGGTTCGTCGTCGGCGCATTGGCAGAGCCGCTGGGAGGCGGACCTGCCGCAGGTCACCCGCTTTGCGCCGTTGTCGTGGGACGAACCTGAACTGGAGGACTGGATGGCAGCCCTGGACCGGGCCGCCGGGGCGCGGCACGGGGACACGGTCCTGGTGGCGCACAGCCTTGGCTGCCTGGCCGCGGCCGAGTGGCTGCTGCGCAACCCCGGGGGCGCCCGCGGCGTTTTCCTGGTGACGCCACCCGATCCTGCGGCCGCGTCCTTTCCGGCTCCGGCCGGGTCCTTCCGCAACCCCCGGCTGGAGCCGCTGCCGGTGCCGGGGCTGCTGGTGGCCAGCGAGAGCGATCCGTACTGCGCGTTGCCCGCCGCGCAGAGCATCGCCGCGGGCTGGAACGTGCCGCTTGTCTGTGCCGGGGAACTCGCCCACATCAACGAGGACGCCGGCGTGGGCTACTGGGAGCAGGGCCGGGACCTGCTGACCGCGTTCACCGCAGGGCTGGGGGAACGGCCCGCAATCGGATAAGAATGGGCACATGCAACTTCCGGTGATGCCTCCCATTGCGCCCATGCTGGCCAAGGCCGTCAGCTCCCTCCCCGAGGGGGACTACCTCTACGAGCCCAAGTGGGACGGGTTCCGGTCCATCATTTTCCGGGACGGGGACGACGTCGAAATCGGCTCCCGGAACGAGAAGCCCATGACGCGGTACTTCCCGGAGCTGGTGGAGGCGCTGAAGCAGAACCTGCCCGAGCGCTGCGTGATGGACGGGGAAATCGTGATGGTGGCTGCGGACGGCACGCGTCTGGACTTCGAACTGCTGCAGCAACGCATCCACCCGGCAGCCAGCCGGGTGAAGCTGCTCGCCGAGCAGACCCCCGCCCGTTTTGTGGCCTTCGACCTGCTGGCTCTGGGCGACACCGATTACACCGGCAAGCCGTTCGCCGAACGGCGGGAAGCCCTGGTGCAGGCGCTGAAGCCGGCCCAGGCCCCGGTCTCCGTCACCGCCGCCACGGACGACGCCGGCACGGCACGGGACTGGTACGAGCGGTTCGAAGGTGCCGGGCTGGACGGTGTGGTGGCCAAACCCCTGGACGCGCCCTATGCGCCGAACAAGCGGACCATGGCCAAACTCAAGCACGAACGAACTGCCGACTGCGTGCTGGCCGGGTACCGGGTGCACAAGTCCGGACCGGACCTGATCGGGTCGCTGCTGCTGGGAATCTACAACGACGACGGCGAGCTCACCAACGTGGGCGTGGCGGGCTCCTTCTCCATGGACCGGCGGCGGGAACTGTTCGAGGAACTCCAGCCGCTGATCGCCGGGGAGGAGGGGCACCCGTGGGCGGAAGCCGAGCAGGAAGCGGGTACCCGCACGCCACGCAACTCCGAAGGCAGCCGGTGGAGCGGCAAGAAGGACCTGTCCTTTGTCCCCCTGCGCCCGGAGCGGGTGGTGGAAGTGAAGTATGACCATATGGAAGGCGAACGGTTCCGGCACGTGGCGCAGTTTGTCCGCTGGCGGCCGGACCGCACCCCGGAATCCTGCACCTACGCACAGTTGGAGGAGCCGGTGAAGTTCGACCTGGCGGAGGTCCTCGGCGCGTAGCATGCCCCGCAGCGGTGCCGGGCTGATGCCGCGGGTTAGAAGAGGTCGCCGGCGTCCGCAAGGACGGCTGCTGTGTAGCCCTCCCGGTAGCCGGTCTCCGTGGGGTGCAGGTCGAAGGGGCCGCCGTCCAAGCGGATCCAGGAGTCGGCAGCGCCCGAGCCGTGCCCGGCGAATTCGTCCACCACGTCTACGAACACAGCGCCGTCCGGCACTTGCCCGGCGATGACCGAGTTGAGCGCATCGGTGCCGGAGTTGAAGAGGTCCACCGCTTCGGCGCTGAGGGGGCCGGCGGTGCCCGGCTCGAAAAGGTGCGGATAGCCGGTGACCACCAGCGTTGCGTTCGGGGCCAGGGTGCTGATCTGCTCCAACTGCGCGGCCAGTGACGGGGCGAGGACGTCCGCCGCGTACATTTGCGCCTGCTCCACGGCGGGAACACAGGCAGCCGGAAGCGTGGCCCCGGCGCACGCCGCCACAACGGACCCGAACCGGACGTCGTTGCCGCCGATGGTCACGGTGACAACTTCGGTGTCGGCATTAAGAACGCCACGGGCTTCGGCGTCGGCTATCTGTTCGGGCAGATCCACGGGTCCCTCCGGTGCCACCGGGTCCGTGGTCAGCGCGGTGGCTCCGGCGCAGGTTTCATCTGCATCCAGCTCCACGCGGTCCATGGCGTCCAGCAGCGCCGGATACCCTTGGGCGGTCCGGCCGCAAGCGTCCAGCACCGGGCCGCCGCCGTAACCGGACGCGTAGGAGTCGCCGAAGGCCACGTAATTGACGGGTTCGGCGGGCCATGGCCCGGCCGATGTGGAGGCGCTGTTGGACGGATCAGTCCCTGCGCCGGATGATGTCTGGACTGACGGTGTCGCCGGGGAATCGGCGGATTCCAGTCCGGAGCAGCCAGCGAGCAGCGTTGCTCCGGCCAGCAACGGCACTCCGGCCAGCAATGCGGCAAGGCGCGCCGCCCGGCCGTGCACGCGGGGCGGGCTCATCACTGGGCTCCTGCGGAAACGCCGGAATACGGACTGCTCACGGAAAAGAGTCTTCCGTACACCCGGGTCTCCGGCAATCGGTGGGCACCGATCCCGTGCCGGGAACGCGGGGAACCCTGATCGGAACGCGGGGAATTCGGATCGGAACGCCGGGATCCCGGGATGCGCGGTGTCCCGGGATCCCCATGCTCCGTGCGGCATGGCCTGACACCGCAGCCGGGACGGGGGTGTGGTGCAGGTCACTCTGCGCTAGGCTGTCGAGATACCGACCGCCTGTTCAGTAATTCGACAGGTCCAGTCATCCGGCAGGTCCAGCATTCCGGGCAACGGTGCCCGGCCGCGTCCGTGAAAGGTTTCCCATGACGGCTACAGCCCTCGACGTCGAATACGTGCCCAGCTATGTCCGCGACGCCTGGTGGACGCCGGGCGGGGATGGAAGCGGAACCGAGGTGCGGGACGCCAGCACCGGGGAACTGCTGGCCCGGGTCAGCACGGACGGGCTGGACACTGCCGCCGCCGTCGCCCATGCGCGCAGCACCGGCCAGGCCGAACTGGGGAAACACACCTTCCACCAGCGGGCCCTGATGCTCAAGGAACTGGCACTCTTCCTCAACAGCCGGCGGGAGGAGCTGTACGAGGTCTCCGCCCGGTCCGGGGCCACCCGGAAGGACTCGCTGGTGGATATCGACGGCGGTATCGGCGTCCTGTTTGCCTACGGTTCCAAGGGGCGGCGCGAACTGCCCAATGCGACCGTCATCACCGACGGTGCGGTGGAGCAGCTTTCCAAGGACGGCTCCTTCGTGGGCGAGCACATCTACACCCGCCTGCCCGGCGCCGCCGTGCAGATCAATGCCTTCAACTTCCCGGTCTGGGGCCTGCTGGAAAAGCTGGCCCCCGCCTTCCTCGCCGGCGTGCCGAGCATCGTCAAACCGGCCACCCCCACCGGCTACCTGGCCGCCGCGGCCGTCCGGCTGATCGTGGAATCCGGCATCCTCCCCGCAGGGTCGCTGCAGCTGATCTCCGGGCCGGCCCGGGACCTGCTGGACCACCTGGACTACCGGGACCTGGTCTCCTTCACCGGCTCGGCGTCCACCGCCGAGAAGCTGCGCGCGCACCCGAATGTCGCCGTCGGCGGTGTCCGCTTCACCGCGGAGACCGATTCCCTCAACGCCGCCATCCTGGGGCCCGATGCGGTGCCCGGCACCCCGGAGTTCGAGGCCTACATCAAATCGCTGGTCACCGAAGTGACCGTCAAGGCAGGCCAGAAGTGCACCAGCATCCGGCGGGCCCTGGTGCCGAGGGACCTGGTGGACCAGGTGGTGTCCGCAGCGGCCGAACGTATCCGGCAGCGGGTGGTCCTGGGTGATCCCCGGGGGCAGGATGTGACCATGGGGGCACTGGCCTCCGTGGAACAGCTCGAGGGTGTCCGCAACGCGGTCCGCACCATGATCGATGCCGGCGCGGAACTGGCACTGGGCTCCCTGGCGGCGCCCGACGTCGTCCTGGCGGACGGCAGTACGGGTACCGCGCCGGAGGGGGCCTTTATGGAGCCGCTGCTGCTGACCTGGCCGGATCCCGACGCCGATGCGCTGCACAGCATCGAAGCCTTCGGCCCGGTGGCCTCGGTGGTCGGCTACGACAGTGTGGCCGACGCTGTCCGGCTGGCCGCCCGCGGCGGAGGCTCACTGGTGGCGACCGTCTGCACGAACGATCCCGGGGTGGCCGCCGAAGTCCTCACCGGCATCGCCGGGCACCATGGACGGGTGCTGATCCTGAACCGCGAGGATGCGGCCAGCTCCACCGGCCACGGCTCACCCGTTCCGCACCTGGTCCACGGCGGGCCGGGCCGCGCCGGCGGGGGAGAGGAACTGGGCGGCATCCGCGCGGTGCTGCACTACATGCAGCGCACGGCGGTGCAGGGCTCACCCAACATGCTGACCTCGCTCACCGGCATCTGGCATACCGGTGCGGACCGCCGGTTCGACGGCGGCCACCCCTTCCGCAAGCCGCTGAGTGAGCTGCGGATCGGCGACGCCGTGCGGTCCGATCTGCGGACGGTGACACTGGAGGACATCAGTGCCTTTGCGGAAACCACCGGCGATACGTTCTATGCCCACACTGATGCCGCCGCGGCCGAGGCCAATCCGTTCTTCCCCGGCATTGTGGCGCACGGCTACCTGCTGCTGTCCTGGGGTGCCGGGCTGTTCGTGGATCCGGCACCGGGTCCGGTGCTGGCCAACTACGGGCTGGAGAACCTGCGCTTCCTCACCCCGGTGGCCGCCGGGGACGCCATCCGGGTCACCCTGACCGCCAAGAAAATCACTCCCCGCGAAACCGACGGGTACGGCGAGGTTGCGTGGGACGCGGTCCTCACCAACCAGAACGATGAACTCGTGGCTACCTATGACGTGCTGACCCTGGTGGAGAAATAGAGGGCGGCCCACAGGATCCGGCGTTTCGCGTAACCCTAATCCCGGCGGGTATGCAAGCCGTCGAAGACCATGGTGATGATGTTGTCGGCCAGTTTCTGCGCCGGCAGGGGACCGCCGGGTTTGTACCATTCGACAATTGAGTTGATGGTGCCGAAGAGCAGCCGGGTGGTGGTGCGCGGATCAATGTCGCTGCGCACCGAGCCCTCGCGCCGGGCAGCGTCCACCAACTCCGCCACCCGGTGGTCGAACTCCCGCCGCCGGGCCAGCGCACTGCGTTCGATGTCCGTGTTGCCACGCAGGCGCAGCAGCAGGGTAACGAAGGGAAGGCGCGCCGTCAGCACGTCGATGGTGCCGCGCAGCACGAACTCCAGGCGTGCGTCGGCGGCGCCGGTGGAAGCCCCCGGATCGTCCAGGACCGCTTCCAATCCGTCGAGGGCATGGTCCAGCGCCAGGCGCAGCAGGTCCCCCTTGGACGGCACGTGGTGGTAGATGGCCGACTTCGTGATGCCCAGGTTTTCGGCCAGGATCCCCATGGAGGTTGCCTCGTAGCCGTGCCGGTTGAACACATCCACCGCCACGTTGAGCACCGTCTGCTGGTCATAGCCCGGGCGGCCGCGTTTCCCGGGAACGGGGGCGGCGGAGGGAGCGGGTTCGGCGGCAGCAGGCATGGCGTCATTTTCCCATGCCGCGGCGCGGTCTGCGCCACCCCGGGGCGTCACAGCGACGGCGATGTCCCGGCCTGCCGACGCAGGTCATAGATCCGGCGCAGCTTGCCGCTGGAACGTGCCAGGGTGCCGGGTTCCACCACCTCCACCGTGCAGGTGGACCCGACATGGACCTTGATCTGCGCGGCAAGTTCGACGCCGGCGGTGACGGCCTCCGGCGTCGTTGTCCCTTCCCGCCGTTCGATGCGCACGGTGAGCTCGTCCATCCGCTCCGGGCGGGTGATTTCCAGCTGGAAATGCGCGCTGAGCGCAGGCACACGCAGGGCGATTTCCTCGATCTGGGTGGGAAAGAGGTTCACGCCGCGCAGGATGATCATGTCGTCGCTGCGACCGGTGATCCGGCCCATCCGGCGCATGGACGGCCGGGCGGTACCCGGCAGCAGCCGGGTGAGGTCATGGGTTCGGTAGCGGATGATCGGCAGCGCCTCCTTGGTCAGGGACGTGAAGACCAGCTCACCGTGCTCGCCGTCGTCGAGCACCCGGGTGTCATCAAACGGATCGATGATCTCGGGCCGGAAGTGATCCTCCCAGATGTGCGCACCGTCCTTGCTCTCCACGCATTCGCCGGCCACGCCCGGCCCCATCACCTCGGAGAGCCCGTAAATGTCGCAGGCGTCCAGGTCCATCAGGGTTTCCAGTTCGTGCCGCATTTCCTCGGTCCACGGTTCGGCGCCGAGCACGGCGTTCTTCAGCGATGTGGAACGCGGATCGATGCCCGCGGCGGACATGGCGTCGGCGAGGGCCAGCAGGTAGGTGGGGGTGCAGAGGATGGTGTCCGGTTCGAAGTCCCTGATGAGCTGGATTTGGCGTTCGGTCTGTCCGCCGGACATGGGGATCACCGTGCAGCCGAGCTTGTCCGCGCCGTAATGGGCACCCAGGCCGCCGGTGAAGAGTCCGTAGCCGTAGGCGTTGTGGACCTTGTAGCCCGGCCGGACCCCGGAGGCGCGCAGCGAGCGGGCCACCAACGAGGCCCAGCGGTCCACATCCCCGGCGGTGTACCCGACTACAGTCGGCCGGCCCGTGGTGCCGGAGGACGCGTGGATGCGGGACACTTGCTGCTGCGGGACGGCGAACATCCCGAACGGATAGGTCGAACGCAGGTCCTCCTTGGTGGTGTACGGGAAAAGGCGGAGGTCGCCCAGCTCCTGCAGGTCCGCGGGGTGCACGCCGGCGTCGTCGAACTTGGCCCGGTACAGGGGTACCCGCTCATAGGCGTAGGCGAGTGTCTGCTGGAGGCGCCGCAGCTGCAGCGCCTCCAGCTCGTCGCGGCTCATCCGTTCCTCGGCGTCCAGCGAGGTGGGATCTGCTGCGGGGGATTTGCGCGGAGCGGGAGTGGTTTTCATGCCTGGCTTCCTGTGCGGACCGGGGCCGGCTCAGTGGCGGCTTCGGGAAGGGGGTTGCGGATGGTCCGTGAGCGTCCGCGGAAAAGAGCGACGACGGCGGAGGTTCCGTCGGGCCGGTCGGCCCGCACCTCAACGTCATACACGCCGCTGCGGCCGCTGCCGGCCCGGTGTTCCGCGGTTGCAGTGAGCACGTCTCCGGCCAGCGCAGGGGAGAGGAAGGTGACGTCCGCACCGGCGGCAACCGTGACTGTTTCCCGTTGTCTCGCAGGGCCGCCGGCTCCCGGGTTGCAGGCCAGGGCGAAGGCGGTATCGGCAAAGGCGAAAACCATGCCGCCGTGGGCGATGCCGAAGCCGTTGAGCATTTCGGGACGCAACCGCATGCAGATGCCGGCCCGGCCGTCACCGACCTCGAGCACTTTGATGCCCAGCCACTCCGACGCGGCGTCCGAGACCAGGATGGGGTGAACGGCAATACCGTCCGGAGCGACACCGTTGTCAGCCATGGGACCTTCCTTTTATTTACCGAATGTTCATTAGGTAATCCCGGGGAGGGGATGGCTGTCAAGGACCGGGCCACGAGCCGGATGTAGTCCGTCCCGGGGTCCGCGAGGGTCCATGGCGTAACCTAGGGAGGTGACTCTTACCGCGGCGACCGCCGTTTCCGGGCCTGTCCGGCCTCCCACCTCCTCCCTGTTGCCCGAGTGGCTTGATCCCCAGGTGTTCCTGGCCGATCCGTCCCTGGGCCCTTGGGTTGTCCTGCTCGTGTGCGGCATTGTCTTTGCCGAAACGGGGCTGCTCATCGGGTTCTTCCTGCCCGGCGACTCCCTGCTTTTCACCGCGGGTCTCCTGGTGGCTACCGGCACCATCCACATCAATGTGTGGCTGCTGGCGCTGCTGGTCTTCATCTGCGCCTTCGTGGGTGACCAGACCGGGTACTACATAGGCAAAAAGACCGGCCCGGCCATCTTCAAACGGCCCAACAGCAGGCTGTTCAAACAGGAAAACGTCCGCCGGGCCGAGGTGTTCTTTGAACGGCACGGCGGCAAGGCCGTGATCCTGGCCCGGTTTGTCCCCGTGGTGCGGACCTTCACCCCCGTGGTGGCCGGCGTGGCACGGATGAATTACAAAACCTTCGTGATGTTCAATGTCATCGGTGCCTTCCTGTGGGGCGTCGGGGTAACGCTGCTCGGATACGTCCTGGGCGACCGTGTCCCGTTTGTGCGGGAAAACCTGGACCTGATTTTTGTGGGCGTGGTGCTGCTCTCCGTGATTCCGATCGTGATCGAGGTGCTTCGGCAGTCACGCAAGGCCGGCGAAAAGCACAGCGATGACGCTCCCGCAGACGCTTCGGATCAGCCCGCCGGCGGCCGCGTTTCCGGTGCGGCCGCATCCTCTGCCAACCGCACTGCCGGCAACGGCCGCGCAACACCGGGCGGAACAGCCGGTGCCGCCGGGCGCGGGACGGCCAGTGAAGCAGCCGGCCGGCCTGCACGCCATGCAGCCGCTGACGGCGGCCGTTTCTCCGCGTCGAAGCAGAGTGCAGAGGACAGGGGAGCCGCGGAATAGTCCGTTCTGCTGGCAGTTTGGGAATCTGCTGCCGGTTCGGGAAAACCCTCCGCTGCAAACCGGCAGGGATTTCCCAAGCCGGCAGCGTTCTCCCAAACCGGCAGGGATTTCCCAAACCGGAGCGCGGCCTCCGCGGACAGCATGTAACTCCCGGCCTGGCCCATCGCCAGCTCGGATGACAAGGTCCGACCCCATAGGGGGTCGGGCCTTTTTTGTTTTGCCCGGATGGTTGTTTCACCCCGGTTCGGCAGACGTTGCACCTCGCGAGCGGGACATGGTCATCGAAGGGACCGCCCGCCGGGTTATAACGATCAGATAACTCGCACCGGCGAAACCCCTCTCTGACCTGCGGTTATTCTGCGGCCCCACACTTTTCCACGAGTCGTGGGAGCGCTCCCACTTGACATGTGATTCAGCACACATGAGCATTAGGCATCGCTTGTGGGAGCGCTCCCACCTTTTCAGCGGGACCGCCGATCCTGGCGTCCGGGCGCATCCGTTAGGCAATGGCACGGCAGGCGCGGAACAATCCGCCAAGCACTCGTGCACTCGTAATACGACAAAGGAGTCAGCAATGAGTACCAAACCCGCATTGGCAGGCCGCGCACGCCGCCGGGGACCCGCGGTTGCCGCATCGGTTGCCGCCGCAGCCCTTCTGCTTACCGCCTGTGGCGGAGGAGACGACGGCGCGTCAGGTGAAGAAGGCGGAAAGGTGACGCTCAGCGTCAGCACCTTCAACGAGTTCGGCTATGAGGACCTCTTCAAGGAGTACGAAGCGGCCAACCCGAACATCAAGATTGTGCATGACAAGAAGGCCACGTCAGACAATGCGCATGACAACCTCAACACCAAGCTGGCCGCCGGCTCGGGCCTCTCGGACATCGAAGGCATCGAGGTGGACTGGCTGCCTGAACTGAAGCAGTACGCGGACCAGTTCGCAGATCTGTCCAGCCCCGAAGTTGAGGGCCGCTGGCTGGACTGGAAGGAAGAGGACGCCACGGTTGACGGCAAGCTGATCGGCTACGGCACCGACGTCGGACCCGAGGGCGTTTGCTACCGCGCGGACCTCTTCGCTGCCGCCGGCCTGCCGACTGACCGCGAAGAGGTTGCGAAGCTGCTCGAGGGCGACTGGGACCACTACTTCGAGATCGGCGAGCAGTTCACCGCCAAGTCCGATGCGGCGTGGTACGACTCGGCCATGGCCGTCTACCAGGGCCAGATCAACCAGGTGAAGAACGCCTATGAGGAGAACGACGGCACCGTTATTGCCACCGAGAACCCCGAGGTGAAGGAAATCTACACCAAGGTCCTCGAGAACTCCGTGGACAAGGACCTTTCCGCCCACCTGGAACAGTGGTCCGATGATTACGAAGCAGGCTTCCAGAGCGGCGCGTTTGCCACCACCCTGTGCCCGGGCTGGATGCTGGGCAGCATTGAAGGCAACGCAGCGGGTGTCGAAGGCTGGGACATCGCCAACGTGTTCCCCGGCGGTGGCGGCAACTGGGGTGGTTCCTACCTGACGGTTCCGACCCAGGGCAAGAACCAGGAGGAAGCCATCAAGCTGGCGCAGTGGCTCACGGCTCCCGAGCAGCAGATCAAGGCCTTCGAAGCCAAGGGAACTTTCCCCAGCCAGACCGAGGCCTACGAGTCCGAAACCCTGCTGAATTCCACCAACGAGTTCTTCAATGACGCACCGGTGGGCAAGATCCTGGTGGATCGCGCCAACGCGGTCACCATGACACCGTTCAAGGGCCCGAACTACTTCACCATCAACACCAACATGGCCCAGGCACTGAACCGCGTGGACGTGCTCAAGACGGACGACGCCGACTCCTCCTGGGAGAAATTCGTCGCCAGCGTCGACGCGCTGCAGTAGCTCCTTAACCTCCGGTGCCTGTGGCAGCCACTGTGTGTAGTCCGCAGGAAGGCGCTGCAGGCACCGGATCCAAGTCCCCCCTTGAACGTTAGGAAGTCAGCCATGGCTGTCACCGTCAAGCCGCCTGCTGCGCGGACGCCGGTACGCCGGGTAGGGTTCAGCAGCCGGCTGGCCCGTTGGGACGTGAAAGTCTCCCCGTACCTGTATATCTCCCCGTTTTTCATTCTCTTCGCGATCGTGGGTCTGTTCCCGCTGATCTACACAGGCTGGGTTTCCCTGCACAACTGGAACCTCATCGGTGGCAACCAGGGCTTCGCCGGCGTCGAGAATTTCACCTTCGTGCTGTCCCAGCCGTATTTCTGGAATGCGGTGGGAAATACCTTCAGCATCTTCCTGATCTCCGCCGTGCCCCAGATCATTGTGGCCATTGCCATTGCCGCGGTGCTGGACGCCAACCTCCGTGCCAAGACCTTCTGGCGGATGGGCGTGCTCCTGCCGTATATCGTTGCCCCCGTGGCCGTGGGCCTGATTTTCGGCAACCTCTTCGCGGACCAGTCCGGCGCCATCAACGGCGCCTTGACCTCCATCGGACTGCCGGCCATTCCATGGCACGCCAACTCCCTGGCCAGCCACATCGCCATCGCCACCATGGTGGACTTCCGCTGGACCGGCTACAACGCCCTGATCTTCCTGGCCGCCATGCAGGCCATTCCGCGGGATATGTATGAAGCCGCAATCATCGACGGCGCCAGCCGCTGGCGGCAATTCATCTCCATTACCGTGCCCATGCTGCGCCCGACAGTCATCTTCGTGGTCATCACCGCCACCATTGGCGGACTGCAGATCTTCGACGAAGCCCGAGTTTTTGACACCTACGGACTGGGCGGCGCCGACCGTCAGTGGCAGACCCTGACCATCTACATCTGGGAGCTGGGCTGGGGCCAGCGTAACCTCGGGCGGGCTTCCGCCGTGGCCTGGCTGCTGTTCGTCATCATCGTGGTCATCGCCGCAATGAACTACCTCATTACCCGCCGCATCGCCACGCAGGGAGGACGGAAATGACTTCCGTGCCCATGGTTGAACAGACTGCCGGCCGCAAGGCCGCCGAAGCCGCCAAGCGCCGTCGTGAGCGTGGAGGCGGGCAGCCGCCCCGCCCGGCAGGCGTCCGCGCCCGCAAAACAGGTGGCTACAACCGCCGTCCCGGATTCCTGACCTACGGCCTTCTGAGCGCCGTACTCCTGGGTTCGGCGTTGCCGATCCTCTGGTCCGTCCTGGTAGCCAGCCACGACAGCACCGTCATCGCCAAGGGCGTGCCCCTGATCCCCGGCGGCAACTTCTTCACGAACGCAGCCACGGTGCTGGACACCATCCCGTTTTGGAAGGCGCTGGGCAACAGCATCCTGGTTTCCACCGTTACCGCTGCCTCCGTGGTGATTTTCTCCTCACTGGCCGGCTTCGCGTTCGCCAAGCTGCGCTTCCGCGGCAGCAAGGTGCTGCTGGTGTTCGTGATCGCAACCATGGCCGTCCCGACGCAGCTCGGCGTCATCCCGCTGTTCATTGTGATGTCAAAGCTCGGCTGGACCGGCACCATGGGAGCGGTCATCATCCCGGGACTGGTCACTGCCTTCGGCGTCTTCTGGATGACCCAGTACCTGCAGGACGCCCTGCCGGATGAACTCATTGAGGCTGTGCGGATGGACGGGGCCAACATGTGGCAGTCCTTCTGGCACGTTGCCCTGCCGGCGGCACGCCCCGCGGCGGCCATGCTGGCCCTCTTTACCTTTGTGGCCACCTGGACCAATTTCTTCTGGCCGTTGATTGTGCTGAATGCGCAGAATCCGACGCTGCCCGTGGCGCTTGCCCAGTTGCAGTCCGCGCGTTTTGTGGACTACTCGGTGGTGCTGGCCGGAGTGGTGCTTTCCACCATTCCGCTGTTTATTGTCTTCGCCGTCGCAGGACGGCATCTGGTAGCTGGAATTATGCAGGGAGCGGTTAAGGGATGACGCGGCACAACAATGAAGCTTTTCCGCCGGGATTCCTCTGGGGTGCGGCCACAGCTGCGTACCAGGTGGAAGGCGCGGCGTCAGAGGACGGACGGAAGGACTCGATCTGGGATACCTTCAGCCGCGTGCCCGGAGCCGTGGTCAACGCGGATAACGGCGACGTTGCCTGCGACCACTACCACCGCCTCGACGGGGACGTGGCACTGATGAAGTCCCTGAATCTGGCGTCCTACCGGTTCTCCACCTCCTGGGCGCGGGTGCGGCCCGACGGCGAAGCGGTCAATCCGGCCGGGTTGGACTTCTACAGCCGGCTCACGGACCGGCTGCTCGAAGCCGGGATCAAGCCGTGGCTGACCCTGTACCACTGGGACCTGCCGCAGGCACTGCAGGACGCCGGGGGCTGGGCCAACCGCGACACTGCCTACCGTTTCGCCGAATACGCCCTGAGTGTCCACGACGTGCTGGGCGACCGGGTGCAGGCCTGGACCACGCTCAACGAGCCCTGGTGCTCGGCCTATGTTGGCTACGCCAGCGGCGAGCACGCACCGGGCCTGCAGGACCGTGCCCAGGCCGTCGCAGCGAACCACCACCTGCTGCTCGCGCACGGTCTGGCCGCCCAGGAGTTGAAGGCCCGCGACTCGAACCTGGACCTGGGCCTGACCCTGAACTTCACCGTCGCGGACCCGGTGGATCCGCAGAACCCCGACGACGTTGACGCCGCCCGCCGGATCGACGGGCAGTTCAACCGGATGTTCGCGGACCCGGTGTTCCTGGGCTCCTATCCGGAAGACACCGTGGCCGACCTGGCTCCCTACGGGTTCGAGGACCACATCCGGGACGGCGACCTGGCCGTCATCAGCACCCCCATCGATTTCCTGGGCGTGAACTACTACCACGGTGAAGCGCTCACCAAAACGCCGCCGGCGGTTGCCCTGAGTACCGCCGCCCCGGCCGAGCGGCCCACCGCCAGTCCGTTCCCGGCGGCGGACGGGGTCTATTCCGTGCCGCGCGGGCTGCCGGTGACCAACATGGGCTGGGAAATCCAGCCCGAAGGCCTGCACCGTCTCCTGCTCCGGCTCCAGCGCGACTACACCGGCCCGGCGGGCGTGCCCCTGTACATTACGGAAAACGGCGCGGCGTTCGACGACGACGTTGTAGTGGACGGGGTGGTGCAGGACGAGGACCGGCTGGCATTCATCGAAGCCCATCTGGAAGCCGTCCTGGACGCCGCCGCCGACGGCGTGGACGTCCGCGGATATTTCGCCTGGTCCCTGATGGACAACTTTGAGTGGGCCTGGGGGTATGCCAAGCGGTTCGGAATCGTGCACGTGGATTACGCGACGCAGCGCCGCACGCCCAAGGCCAGTGCCCGCTGGTTTGCCGAGGTTGCCCGGGCCAATGCCCTGCCGGAGCGGGCCTCCACAGCCGCGCCGGATGTCGTATCGTCGATTCAGTGAGCAGCCTTAACCAGGGCACCCGCACCACGCAGGTGAAGCCCCGCCGAAGTCCCACGCTTGAAGACGTGGCGGCGCTCTCAGGTGTGTCCCGCTCCACCGTTTCGCGGGCCATCAACGGCGGTGCCCGGGTGAGCGCCCGGACGCAGGCGGCCATCGACGCGGCCATCGGGGAGCTGGGATTCACGCCCAACCGGGCGGCCCGCTCCCTGGCGACAAGCCGCGCCGGGTCCATTGCCCTGGTGATCCCGGAACCGGACGGCCGGGTCCTCGTGGATCCCTTCTTCGCCATGACACTCAACGGCATCACGGAGTCGCTCCGGGATACCGAGGTGCAGCTGGTGCTGCTGATCGCCCGGCAGGGGGAGAAGGAAGGGCAGATTATCCGGTATCTGGGCAGCGGCCACGTGGACGGGGCCATTGTGGTCTCGCACCACAAGGCGGACGCCCTGGAGACCGAGCTGGCCGACGCGCCCCTGCCTGCCGTTTTCATCGGCCGGCCGTGGCAGGACCGTGCCGGGCTGGTGTTCGTGGACACGGATAACCGGACCGGCGGACTGCTGGCAGCACGGCACCTAACCGAACGCGGCTACCGCCGGATTGCCACGGTCAGCGGGCCGGCGGACATGACGGCGGCCCAGGACCGCACCGAGGGCTGGCGGCTCGGGCTGGCTGAAGCCGGACTGACCCCGGCGGGTGTGGAATCCGGCCACTTCACCACGGAAGGCGGCGCCGCGGCGGCCGCCCGGCTGCTGGACGCCGATCCGCAGATCGATGCCATCTTCGCGGCATCGGACCTGATGGCACTGGGCGTCCTCAACGTGCTGCGTGAGCGCGGACTGTCCGTGCCCGGCGACGTGGCACTGGTGGGTTACGACAACCACCAGTTGGCGGCCTCGAGCAAGCCCGGGCTGACCACCGTGGTGAACCCGATGATCGAGATGGCCCGGCGGGCCACGGAAATGCTGCTGCGGGAGATCGAGGAGCCCGGCTCGCATCTGGAGCCGGCCGTCTACCCGCCCGAACTGGTGATCCGGCAGTCCGCCTAGGCTACCGGGACATTCTGCTGCCCTTAGCGCCGGGCTACGCAGAATGTCCCGTCCGCCTAGGCGGCGTTTTCCCGGCGGGCAGCAGGCATCAGCTCCCGGGCGTCGAGGGCGGCGAGGATGAAGGCGTAGTCCCACGCCCGGTCCTTCCAGGCCTCGTACCGTCCGGAGGCGCCGCCGTGGCCGCCGTCCATTTCGATCTTCAGGACAATCGGCTCGCTGCCAGTGGTGGTTTCGCGCAGCTGCGCCACCCATTTGGCCGGTTCGACATAGAGCACCCGGGTGTCGTTGAAGCTGGTGACGGCAGCAATGCGGGGGTAGTCCACGGCCCGGATGTTCTCGTAGGGGGTGTACTCCTTCATGTACCGGTAGACCTCCGGATCGGTGATGGGGTTGCCCCATTCCTCCCATTCCAGCGCCGACAGCGGCAGGTCGGGATCCAGGATGCTGGTCAGCGCGTCCACAAACGGCACCTGCGCCACGATGGCGCGGTATTTTTCCGGTGCCAGGTTCGCAACGGCGCCCATCAGCAGCCCGCCGGCCGAGCCGCCCATCGCCGCGATCCGGTCGGGGTCCGCCCAGCCGGACGCCGCCACCCAGTCCGTGGCATCCACGAAGTCCGTGAAGGTGTTCTTTTTGTGCAGCTTCTTGCCGTTGTCGTACCAGGAACGGCCCATCTCGCCGCCGCCGCGGATGTGCGCCACAACGTACAGCACGCCGCGGTCAAGCAGGGACAGCCGCGCCACGTTGAACGCCGGGTCCATGCTCATTTCATAGCTGCCGTAGGCGTAGACCAGGGCCGGGTTGCTGCCGTCCCGCTGCAGGTCCGCCCGGCGGATGACCGAGAGCGGGATGCGCGTGCCGTCCGCCGCCGTCGCCCACTCGCGTTCGGCGACGTAATCCTCTGAGCGGTAGCCGCCCTTGACCGGGGTTTCCTTGCGCAGCTCCAGCTCACCCGTGGCCAGCACATAGTCGTAGACGCGCGGCGGGGTGAGGAAGGAGGTGTAGCTGAGCCGGATGATCGGGGAATCGAACTCGGCGTTGGCCAGGTTGGCGGTGTAGAGCTCCTCATCGAACGCCGGTTCCAGGGGAGTGCCCTGCTCCGCGGTGCCCAGGCCCTCCACGGGTAGGATCTGCACCCGCTCGGTGGTGTCCTTGCGGACGGAAACCAGGACGTGGGTGCGGGTGACGGCGGCCCCGTTGACGCGGACCGTATCATCGTGGGCAATCACCGTCTGCCACTGCTGTTCGTCCAGGGGCTTGCCGAATTCGGCCTCGTCCACCAGCGAGAGCATGGAGTTCAGCGCGTCGCGGTTGTGGGTGAGCAGGTAGTGCCGGCGGCCGTCCAGGGTCAGGGGCTCGGCTTCGTACAGGATGCGTGCGCTGCGCGGAATCAGGGTCCGCACCGTATCCGTGGGATCGTCGAAGTCCAGCACCCGGTATTCGCTGTATTCGGAGCTGCTGATCCCGATCAGCAGCTGCCGACGGTCCGCCGAAAGGTCAAAGCCGGTCCACATGGCGATGTCATCTTCCTGGTAGATGACGACGTCGTCCTCCACCGGGGTGCCGAGCGTGTGGGCCTTGATCTGGTACGGCCGCCAGGAATCGTCCACCACGGTGTAGAAGACGCGGCTGCCGTCCGGGTCGAAGGCCAGGGAGTAGAAGACGTTGGGGATGGTGTCGGGGAGCAGTTCGCCGGTGCGCAGGTCCTTGATCCGCAGCGTGAACCGCTCGTCCCCGGCATTGTCTTCGGAGTAGGCCAGCAGGTTGCCGTCCTCGGTCACCGCGAGTCCGCCCAGCGAGAAGAAGGGCTTGCCCTCGGCCTCCACGTTGCCGTCCACCAGGATCTGTTCGCCGTCCACGGCAACGCCGGGCAGGACCGTCGGAGGCGTCCAGCCGGCGTCGAGGTTGCCGGTGTCGCGGGCGGCCGTCCGGCAGTGGATGGCGTACTGCTTGCCCTCCTCGGTCCGGGTGTAATACCACCAGCCCTTCTTGCGGGCCGGGACGGAGAGGTCGGTTTCCTCGGTGCGGTTCTTGATCTCGTTGAAGATCGCCTCGCGGAGCTGTTCCTGGTCAGCGGTGATCTCGGCAGCGTAGGCGTTCTCCGCAGTCAGGTGGGCCACCACCTCGGGGTTGTCCTTCTCCCGGAGCCATTCATAGTTGTCCACGAACGTGTCTGAGTGGTGGATGCGTTCGGTAGGGACTTTCTTGGCAACCGGGGGCTGGGGAGTAGTCATGATTCGAATATATCCACCCGGGCCGCGGCGCCGAAGGACTCCGCTGCCGTTATGCTCGCGGCTTAGCCGCGGCCTGCCCGGTACGACGGCGGATGTAAAGCATGCTTTACATGTCTGCCAGGTCGAGGCCATAATCAATGCATGGCCACCAAAGCAGCTGTATCTGACCGCTGGATCAAAGCCGGTCTCGCCGCCGTCCTCGGGGCCGGCGCCGGGGCATTGCTGGGCTGGGCTGCCGCCCTCCGGACCGGAGGGGACCCGGCACTGTATGTGCCCGTCTTCGCTGCCGCGGCGGGCCCCGTGGCAGCCGCCGCCCTGTGGCTCCTGGTCCTGAATGCGGCGGAAACCAACAGGCAGGACGCAGCCACCGCGGCTGATGTAGAGCGCGCCTGGTCGCTGCAGGCATCCGCGGCGGCCTTCACGGATCTGATGGTGCTGCTCGCCGCGGGCGTAGTGCTGCAGGTGGTTAGCGGGTGGGGCGTGCCGTTGCCTGCGTACTGTGCGGCGGGGCTGGCGGTCTGGACCCTCCGGTACGCCGCAACCCGCCGCCGGAACGGCTAGGAGTGGAGAATGTGGTGGGCCGGGAACGGCTGCGCCTGGGGTTGTCGCAGGCGCAGCTTGCTGAGCGGCTGGGCGTTTCTCGGCAGACTGTGATCAGTATAGAAAAAGGCCGGTTTGACCCTTCGCTGCCGCTGGCGTTCCGGCTGTCCGCGGTGTTGGGCCTGCCCATCGAGGAGCTGTTTACGCCGGAGCGGTAGATCCTTCCCGGCGCGCCCCGAAGTCGGTGTGGCCCGGGTGCCGGCCGGGTCCCGATCCCTAGTCTCCCAGCAGCAGCCAGGCGCACAGTGCTCCGGCAGCCAGGAACAGCAGCCAGTTCACCGCTACCACCAGCAGAGTGGACGTGTAAGGCTGCGGCGGCACCTCCCGGCGGGGCAGGAGTACGGGCTCCGCTGCCGGCCCCTTGCGAAACTGGCCCCAGAGGCTGGTGGACAGCAGGACGGCGCCGCCGCCTAGGGCAAGGGGAAGCGCCGGCAGTGAAAACAGGACCAGCTGCGGAGCTGCGAGGAAAAGGACGGCCTCCACCAGCAGGCATGCCGCCAGCAGGAGGGCAGGGCGCCGCAGCGACCGCCAGGTGAGGCTTAGGGCATACAGCGGGCTGACTCCCGCCACCACCAGCGCAGTGAAAGCCAGCAGCAGTCCGGGCGCAGTGACGCTGACGGTGGCCGCCTCGGAGGTCACTGCCGCAGCAACGGCGAAAAAGCCCAGCAAGCCCAGCAGCGTCGGCACAATCACCACGGCTGCGGAACGCTGATGCGGTCGGTCCTCCGGGGGCGCTCCTGTTGGGGCACCCGGACTTTGGCGGCCGCCGTCGGGTTCGGGGGTACCCATGGCATTCCTCTCGGCTACGAACTCTCCGTGCACCAGTTTTCCATACGGGGAAGCCTTGACGCTTCTGTTGCGCCTCCATATCCTGAACGAACGGTCGGTAATTATATGCGCCGCTGGATAGCGGCAGATGAACGGGGTTCTCATGAACGGGGAAAACAGCAGCGGGCAGGAGCAATTCGACGCGCTGATTGCAGCGGACGCCCGGGTGGAGCCCCGCGACTGGATGCCGGAGGCGTACCGGAAAACCCTGGTCCGGCAGATCTCCCAGCACGCCCACTCGGAAATCATCGGCATGCAGCCGGAAGGCAACTGGATCTCCCGGGCACCGTCGCTGAAGCGCAAGGCCATCCTGATGGCCAAGGTCCAGGATGAAGCCGGGCACGGCCTGTACCTGTACTCGGCGGCCGAAACGCTCGGCACCCCGCGGGACCGGATGACCGAAGACCTGATCGCCGGCAAGGCCCGCTACTCCTCGATCTTCAACTACCCCACGCTCACCTGGGCGGATATGGGTGCCATCGGCTGGCTGGTCGACGGCGCTGCCATCTGCAACCAGGTGCCGCTCTGCCGCGCCTCTTACGGGCCATACGGCCGGGCCATGGTGCGGATCTGCAAGGAGGAGTCCTTCCATCAGCGGCAGGGTTTCGAAATCCTGCTGGAACTCGCCCGCGGCACGGCCGCCCAGCGGCAGATGGCGCAGGACGCGATCAACCGCTGGTACGCGCCCTCCCTGATGATGTTCGGCCCGCCGGACGATGATTCGCCCAACTCCCGCCAGTCCATGGCCTGGAACATCAAGCGCTTCTCCAACGACGAGCTGCGCTCCCGCTTTGTGGGCATGATCGTTGAGCAGGTAAAGGTGCTCGGCCTGACGCTGCCTGACCCGGAGATCCGCTTCAACGAGGAAACCGGGAAATGGGAGCACGGCCCCCTGGACTGGAACGAGTTCCGTGAAGTACTCGCCGGGCGCGGACCGTGCAACTCCCAGCGGCTGGCCCGCCGCCGGGAAGCACACGAGGACGGCGCGTGGGTCCGTGAGGCGGCGGCAGCCTATGCGGCCCGGCAGAACCGCAAAGCGGAGGTGGCCTAGCCATGACCGGTGGATCAACCACGGGCGACGACGGCGCCCTTCCCGCCGCGCCTGCCTCGGCTTCCGGGCCGGTGTCAGCTCCGGCTTCCGCATCTGCCGCCGCGCCTGCGCCAATCGCCGCGCCGCCCGCCGCACCGGAGCCTGCTGCAGCAACGGCGCCTGCGCCCGCCCCGTCGGACCGCGCAGCCTGGCCCCTGTGGGAAGTCTTTGTCCGTTCCTCCCGCGGGCTCTCGCATGTCCATGCCGGTTCACTGCATGCCCCTGATGCGGACATGGCGGTGCGTAACGCCCGCGACCTCTACACCCGGCGCAACGAAGGCGTCTCGCTCTGGGTGGTTCCGGCGTCGGCCGTTATTGCCAGCGATCCCGATGCCAAGGGCCGGTTCTTTGAATCTCCGCAGGGCAAGGACTACCGGCACGCCACCTACTACACGGAGTCCGAAGGGGTGAAGCATCTGTGAGCTCGGACAGCGCCACCCGTATTACGCCCGGCAATGCGCTGCGGCCGGAAGATATTGCCTCCGCCGGCACCCGTGCCCCCGCCGACGTCGCCGAGTATGCACTGCGCCTTGGCGACGATTCGCTGATCCTGGCACAGCGGCTGGGCTGGTGGATTTCCCGTGCCCCGGAGCTGGAAGAGGACGTGGCGCTGGGCAATATCGCCCTGGACCTGATCGGCCATGCCCGGTCCTTCCTCACCTACGCCGGCAGTGCCGACGGGCGCACGGAGGATGACCTGGCCTACTGGCGGCGGGAAGCCGAGTTCCGCTCCGCACACCTGATGGAACAGCCCAACGGGGACTTTGCCCGGACCATCGCCCGGCAGCTGGCCGTTTCCTTCTACCAGTTCGAGCTGTACGAGGCACTGCAGCACTCCACCGACCCCATGCTGGCAGCGATCGCGGCCAAGGCGGTCAAGGAAGTGGACTACCACCGGGACCACAGCGCTCAGTGGGTGCTGCGGCTGGGGTTGGGCACCGACGAGTCGCGGCGCCGAATGATCCGGGCACTGGAACTGACCTGGCCCTACGTGGGGGAACTGTTCGACGACGACGCCCTGGTCACTGCACTGGGGGACCGTGCCGTACTTTCCTCCAGCCTGAAGCCGGCCTTCGAACGCAACGTGGCGGCCGTACTGCGCGAGGCTGAACTGGACGTGCCTGCGGTCCAGTCCGCCCCCGGCGGCGGCCGGCAGGGCAGGCACAGCGAGCACCTGGGCTACCTGCTGGCCGAGATGCAGGTATTGGCCCGCGAGCATCCCGGTGCCACATGGTGAGCGTCATGGAGCGCAAACCTGCGGATCCCGCAGCCGCGGCGGCCTGGGATATTGCGGCCACGGTCTGCGATCCGGAAATTCCGGTACTCACCATCGAGGATCTGGGGGTGCTGCGCCGCGTGGAGGTCTCGGGGGACCACGTGCAGGTGGCCATTACCCCCACCTATTCCGGCTGCCCGGCCATGGACGCCATCACCGACGACGTCATTGCCGCCCTGACCGCGGCAGGATACCCGGATGTCCGGGTATCGCTGGAGCTGGCCCCGGCCTGGACCACCGACTGGATGAGCAGTGCCGGCAAGGAAAAGCTGGATGCCTACGGCATCGCCCCACCGTCGGGCCGCGCTGCCGCAGGACCTGTCCGCGTGGGTCTGAGCGTCAAATGCCCGCAATGCTCTTCGCTGAACACCCGCGAACTCACGCGTTTCGGCTCCACCTCCTGCAAGGCGCTGTGGGTCTGCGGCGACTGCCGGGAACCGTTCGACTACTTCAAGGTGCTCTAAAGATGACCGTCCTTCCCGACACCGCCCAGCGGCGTGCCGCATTCCATCCGCTCACTGTCGCCGGCGTGCGCCGGCTGACGGACGACGCCGTCGAGGTCACGTTCGCGGTGCCGCCGGAACTGGTGGACTCCTACCGGTACCTGCCCGGGCAGTACGTGGCCCTGCGCACGGTGCTGGACGGCGCCGAGCTTCGGCGCAGCTACTCCATCTGCGCCGAACCCCGGGACGGGGAGCTGCGGGTGGCCATAAAGCGCGACCTCGGGGGACTGTTCTCCTCCTGGGCCAACGAGCATCTGCGGGCCGGGGATGTCCTGGACGTGATGAGCCCGGCCGGCAACTTCACGTCGCGGGCGGTGCCGGGTCCGGGTGCCCTGGAACAGCGGCAGGCGCAGGGGCAGGTTCAGGGGCAGGTGTTCGCCGCCGTCGCCGCCGGCTCCGGCATCACTCCGGTGATTGCCATTGCCCGGACCCTTCTCGCCGCCTCGGAAACCACCCGCTTTGACCTGGTTTATGCCAACAAGGCCGCCATGGACGTGATGTTCCTGGAAGAGCTGGCGGATTTGAAGGACCGGTATCCGTCCCGGTTCGCGCTGCACCACGTGCTCTCCCGGGAACAGCGTATTTCGCCGCTGCTCTCCGGCCGGATCGACGCCGGAAAGCTCACCACGCTCATCGAGTCGGTGCTGCCGGCCGAAGCCGTGGATGAATGGTTCCTTTGCGGGCCGTTCGAACTGGTCCAGCTCTGCCGTGACGCGCTCGCCGAGCGCGGCATCGATCCTCGGAAAGTCCGCTTCGAACTGTTCACCACCGGCCGTCCGGACCGGCCGGAGGGTTCTGCCGGCCGGCCTGTGGTTCCGGACAGCGCCGGAGAGAATTACGGCATCACCTTCCGCCTGGACGGGCTGCAGGGCAAGGTGACTTCTCCGGTGCCTGCCAGGGAATCGATCCTTAATGCTGCCCTGCGGGTGCGGCCCGATGTGCCGTTCGCCTGTGCCGGCGGCGTCTGCGGCACCTGCCGCGCCAAACTCGTCAGCGGCTCCGTGGACATGGAAGAGAACTACGCCTTGGAACCGGAGGAGCTGGAGGCGGGCTACGTCCTGACCTGCCAGAGCCGGCCCACCAGCACCGAAGTCAGCGTGGACTACGACGCCTAGGAGGCACCGATGATCGAACTGGGTATTCAGGACGGGCTCGCCGAGATAGTGCTGAACGCGCCGAAGAAACTCAATGCACTGGACATGGCTGCCCTGGGCGAGCTGGGCCAGGCCTACGACGACGCCGCAGCGGCCGGTGTGCGCGCGGTACTGCTGCGGGGGGAAGGGCGGAGCTTCTGCGCAGGCCGGGACCTTTCCACGGTGTCACCGGAGAATGATGACGCGCGCGCCTACCTGGTGGACGGCGTGGCGCCGTTGCTGCGGAAGATGTCCGCCTTCCCCGCACCGACCTTCGCAGCCGTGCAGGGTGCCTGTCTGGGTGTCGGCCTCGGGCTGCTGGCGGCCACCGACGTCGTTTACCTGGCCACGGACGCGAAGGTCGGCTCGCCCTTTGCGAACCTCGGCGCTGCCCTGGACTCGGGCGGGCACTGGCTGTTCACCGAGCGGCTGGGACCGCACCGCACGCTGGACCTGATCTACACGGCGGAGCTGATGAGCGGGGCCGAGGCGGTGGCCGCCGGGCTGTTCAGCCGCGCACTGGATCCGGGGGAGCTGCTGGAGCGGACACGCGCGGCGGCGAGCCGGGCGTCGTCCGGGCCCACGCAGGCGTTTACGGCTTCAAAGGAACTGGTGGCGGAGATCAGGGACCGCAGGCTGGGGTTCTGGGATGCCCTGGACGCGGAAAACGACGTGCAGGTCAGGTTGAGTAAAACACCGGATTACGCCGAAGGTTTCGCCGCTTTCCAAGCCAAGCGCAAGCCGGTTTTCCGCGGCTGAGCTCCGGCTGGCCGGCGCCTGACCACACAGGCTGGACTCCGGCTCGCCACCTCCTGACCACAGGCGGGGGTCCGCCCGGCGGCGTCATCCACTAGCAGCCCGGCTTGAGATGAGCCGGGACGGGGGCTAGGTTGGAAGGCAACTCGTAAGCATGCTTACAACGGTGCTTGCCAGGG
This sequence comes from Arthrobacter sp. Y3224198, assembly GCF_059090025.1. Classification (NCBI taxonomy): domain Bacteria; kingdom Bacillati; phylum Actinomycetota; class Actinomycetes; order Micrococcales; family Micrococcaceae; genus Arthrobacter; species Arthrobacter sp. Y3224198. The sequence continues at coordinate 143,201 of NZ_JBNHFG010000003.1, read as the reverse complement.
CTAGGAAACTCTGAGAGAGATACCGAGGAGGCAGAACGTGGCTGACAGCTATAACCCGAATAATGACCCGGCGAACCCGGACAAGCCCAAGGATGCCCAGAAGGGTGCCGGGACGCAGGAGGGCACGGGAAACCACGCCCACAGCGAGGCAAAGGCGAGCAGCCCGAATCCCGATCCCGCGGAGGGCAACATCACCGGCCTGGAGCCGGGCGGCGGAGTTCCCCCGGGAGAGACCCCTCCCGCCGAAGGACAGATGAGCAGCGACCAGGGCCACGACGAGTAGAACCCCGGCCCCGCACCGCGGCTGACCGGCGGCGGCCTGTATACCGGCGGTCTGTATTACCGTGCACCGGCAAACCACAAAGGGCAGGGCCCGGCAGATGTTGCTGCCGGGCCCTGCCCTTGCGGGTTCACCCGCCCTTTTAGGTGTTCAGCTGCCGTGGGTCACCAGCGGCGGAATCCGCCCTCGGTGCTGAGCACCTGGCCCACCATCCACCGGCCTTCATCGCTGACCAGCCACGCGATCAGCCGGGCGGGATCGTCCGGCTCGCCGAAGCGTCCGCCGGGGAAGTGCGCCAGGACCGCCCGCAGCTCCGCCAGGGGGCGGTCGGCTGTGCCCTCGTTGAGGTATCCGGTGTTTACGGGCCCGGGATTAACGGTGTTAAGGACGATTCCCCGTCCGATCAGGTCATCTGCCACCGAGGGAGTGATCCCGGCCAGGGCTGCCTTCGAGGTCGCGTAGGCAATTTCCGCCGGCATCGGACCCTTCTCCTGTCCGGAGGTCATCCAGACCACCCTTCCACCGTTCCGCCCGTCGTGCTGCTCGGCGAAGTATCGGGTGGCCAACAGGGTGGAGCGGGCATTCACCTGCCAGTGCGCATCCAGTTTCTCCGGAGTCATCTCCAGCAGCGGTCCGTCACTGCCGCTCATGGCGTGGTTGCAGACCAGGATGTCCAGGTGGCCAAAAGCGTCCTGCGCTGCGCGGATGAGCTGCGCGGCGCCGTCGGCCGGACCCAGGTCGATGCCGGCGTGCTCCATGCCGGCGCCGGAAGCGAGCCTGCCCCGTAGCTCACCCGTCAGCTCGGCAAGGGAATCGGCACCCCAGGGTTGGGCCTCGTCGTTGGGAACGTGGTGCTGGAGGAAAAGGTTTGCGCCCATTGCAGCCAGCCGGGAGGCCACGGCGAAGCCGATGCCCTGGCGCCGGCTCACTCCGGTGATGACGGCGGTGCGCCCGGCAAGGGGCAGTTCGGCATTCATCTGGCCATGCTAGCGGCCCGATGCCCGCTCGGGAGCCTGCCGGGCCCGCCTACCGGGTGTCGCGTTCCTCGAACACCAGGAAGGTCTGGGTATCCAGCACGCCGGGCATGGACTGCAGCTGGTCGAAGATGATGCGGCGCAGGTGGATGTTGTCCTCGGCCCGGACCAGGACGATCACGTCGAAGGACCCGCCCACCAGTGCGATGTGGTGGATTTCCGGAATGTCCACCAACCGGTCCTTCAGCTCGCGCCAGGCGTGCTGGCGCACCTTCAGGGTCACGTAGGCGGAAGAACCCAGACCGGCCTTCTCCGGATCGACCAACGCCGTGAACCGGCTGAGCACCCCCGAATCGGTCAGCCGCGCAATCCGTGAATACGCGTGGGCACGGGAAATGTGCACTGCCTGTGCCACGGCGGTAAAGGAAGCCCTGCCATCGGCCCGCAGTACTTCCAGGATCTTCCGGTCAATATCGTCCAGCGTTGCTGCCGGTGTTGCTGCCATAATGTCCACGCTCTCCCCAAGTAATCGGCGTCACATTTGCAAGGTGTCCACCAGAGTACTCCCGGGCATCGAATGCGTCCACGATTCGGCCCAATGCTGGCTCCCGATGTGCGCCGGTCCGCATACTGGCAAGACAGAAGTTCCCGTGTGCAATGACGCCGCAGGCACTGAAGGACGGAGCTCCGCTATGACTATCTCTTCCGGCAGGCCGCTGCGCACTGCCGACCGGCCCGCTACCGGCCCGGCTGACCGGAACCACGCTGAGGCGGACCACGCTGAGGCGGCGCACGCTGGTTGGGCCCCCGCTGACGCGGTGCACGCTTCCGCCCCGGCATCCCGCCCCGATGCCGTAGCCGATGCCGGTTCCGCGGTGCAGGGCATGCTTCCCTCGGATAGCCCGGTGCAGCTCATCGATGCCGAAGGCGCCGTGCATGCGGACTCCCGGTATCCGCTGCCTTCCGGCGAGCAGTTGTTGGATGCCTATGCCCGCCTGGTGGCCGGACGCCGGATCAATGACCAGGCCAATGCCCTGGTCCGCCAGGGCCGGCTTGCCGTTTATCCCTCCTCCCACGGTCAGGAAGCCTGCCAGGTGGCGGCGGCCGCGGTGCTGGAAACGCAGGACTGGCTCTTCCCCACTTACCGTGACAGCGTTGCCGTGATGTCCCGTGGCGTGGACCCGCTGCAGGTGCTGACCCTGCTGCGCGGAGACTGGCACGGCGGCTACGACCCGTACGAACACCGCGTGGCACCGCAGGCCACGCCGCTGGCCACCCAGCTGCTGCACGCAGTCGGCGTAGCCCATGCCGCCAAGCTCAAGGGTGAGGACACAGTGGTGCTCGCGCTGTGCGGAGACGGTGCCACCAGCGAGGGGGACTTCCATGAGGCACTGAACTTCGCCGCGGTGTTCCACGTCCCGGTGGTCTTTTTGGTGCAGAACAACGAGTACGCGATTTCGGTGCCGCTGCGGAGCCAGTCCGTCGCGCCTTCCCTGGCCCACAAGGCCGTGGGGTACGGCATGCCGGGGGAGCGGGTGGACGGCAACGACGTCGCCGCCCTCCTCTCGGTCCTGGGCGCAGCAGTGAGCCGCGCACGGGAAGGCGGCGGCCCCGCCTTGGTGGAAGCCCACACGTACCGGATGCAGCCGCACACCAACGCCGACGACGCCACCCGGTACCGGACCGCCGAAGAGGTCGAGCACTGGGTGCCGCGGGATCCGCTGGCCCGCACCCGGAGCTATCTGCGCGGCCTCGGCCTGCTGAACGACGACGCCGAGTCCCGGCTCGCTGCGGAAGCGGAAACCATTGCCGCAGCCATGCGCGAGGGGCTGAACACCGACGTCGAGCCGGACCCGATGGAACTGTTTGACCACGTCTATACCCGGCGCACCCCGCAGCTGGCCGAGCAGGCCCGAATGCTGCGCGACGAACTGGACCGCGACGACTCGGACCGCGACACTGGTGGCGGCTCCGGCTCCCTGCGCTGACCCCCCTGATCTGAAAGGCAGCACCATGGCAGCAAGCACGGCTCCGGCCGTCGCCGCAGACGTTCCCGCCGCCGCGTCCGGCCCCCAGCCCCTGACCTTTGCCAAGGCCCTGAACGCAGCGCTCGCGGATGAGCTGGCCGCTGATCCCACCGTGGTGGTCTTCGGCGAGGACGTCGGTCCGCTGGGCGGGGTTTTCCGGATCACCGACGGCCTGACGGCCCGGTTCGGCACCGACCGCTGTTTCGATACCCCGCTGGCCGAATCCGGAATCATGGGCATGGCCGTGGGCATGGCCATGAACGGTCTTCGGCCGGTGGTGGAAATGCAGTTTGACGCCTTCGCGTACCCCGCCTTCGAGCAGGTGGTCAGCCATGTAGCAAAGATGGCCAACCGCACCCGGGGCAAGGTCAAGCTGCCGATGGTCATCCGCATCCCGTACGCCGGCGGCATTGGCGGCGTGGAACACCACTGCGATTCCTCGGAGTCCTACTACGCGCATACCCCTGGCCTGACCGTGGTGGCGCCGGCCACTGTTGCGGACGCGTACTCGCTGCTGCGGGAGGCAATCCGGATGGAGGATCCCGTGGTGTTCCTGGAACCGAAGAAGATCTACTGGAGCAAGGAAACCTTGGACCTCGGACCTGCCCGCCGGGCCGGCGACGAGGCCGTGCGTACCGGCCGGCGCGTCGCCGACGGAATCGGTACGGCTGCCGTGGCGCGCCCCGGCACAGACGCCACCCTGGTGGCCTACGGCCCGTCCGTGTCCACCGCCCTGGCTGCGGCGGCTGCCGCGGAGGCGGAGGGCCGCTCGCTGGAAGTGATCGACCTGCGCTCGATCGTGCCCTACGACGACGCCACGGTGGACGCGTCCGTCCGGCGCACCGGCCGGGCCGTGGTGATCGCCGAAGCTCCGGGGTTTGCCTCCGTGGCCTCGGAGATCGTGGCCCGCATCCAGGAACGCTGCTTCCATTCCCTGGCTGCACCGGTGCTCCGGGTGACCGGGTTCGATATCCCGTATCCCGCGCCCAAATTGGAGCACTGGTTCCTGCCCGGGGTGGACCGGATCCTGGACGCGGTGGACGATCTGCAGTGGGACGAGGACGACGACGGCGTGGACACTGCAGCAGGCACCGGTGCCGCGGCAACAGACGGTACCGGCGCCGGAACCGCAGCGCTCACCGGCGCCGGGACCGCGGAGGACCTGCGATGAGTGTGCGTACCTTTCTGCTGCCCGACCTGGGGGAGGGCCTCACCGAGGCTGAGCTGGTCACCTGGCTGGTTTCGGTGGGTGACACCGTGGTGGTGGACCAGCCGGTAGCCGAGGTGGAAACGGCCAAGTCGCTGGTGGAGGTTCCGTCCCCGTTTGCCGGCCGGGTGGCGCAACTGCACGGTGCTGCCGGGCAGAGCGTCGACGTCGGGCGGCCGCTGATTTCGGTAGACACAGCCGCAACCGCAGCTGAGGCACCCGCTGCAGGACTGGAGACTGCAGCGGCTGTGGGAACCGCCGATGCCGCCGTTTCCGCTGCCGGGGAAGCCTACCGGCAGGAGGAGAAAGCGGGTTCGGGAAACGTACTGATCGGCTACGGCACCCCGGAGACCGGTTCCGCGGCACGGCGGTCCCGGATGTCCAAGCGGCGGGTCCGCTCCGGACCCGGTGTTCCGGCGGCGCCCGTCGTCGCTCCCTCCACAGAACCTGCCGGTGTTCCGGTGCTGCCCGCCGCCGGATTGTCCAGCGGGGCACCGCGCTGCGTTTCCCCGTTGGTGCGCCGCCTGGCACGCGATGCCGGCCTGAAGCTCGCCGATGTTACCGGCACAGGCAGCGACGGCCTGATCCTGCGCCGCGATGTGCACGCTGCCCTGCAGGCCCGGAGCCAGGCAGCCCTTATGCCTGACGCGGTTTCGCTGCCGGTCCCTGCCCCCGGCCAGGTGGTCCCGGCGCCTGATCTGCCGGTCCCGGCCTCTGGCCACCTTGTCCCGGCGTCGGACCTGCCGGGTACCGCAAGCGACCTGCCGGTCCCGGCCTCCGGCCACCCGGAAACCCGCGATGCCCGGACCGGGCTCGACGTCGCCTCCCGCACGCCCGTGCGGGGATTGCGCCGCACCGCTGCAGCCACCCTCGGCCGGAGCCGCCGGGAGATCCCGGAAGCCACGGTCTGGGTGGATGCCGACGCCACCGCCCTTATGGAACTGCGGGCCGATTTGGCCGGGAACGGGCAGCCGGTTCCTTCGCTGCTGGCCTTCCTGGCCCGCTTCACCCTGGCCGGACTGGCGCGGTTCCCTGAACTGAACACCCGCTACGTCCCGGCAGCGGTCCCCGGAGACACCCCGGCGAGCAGCTCCAGCGAAGGCGAGGCGTTTATCGAGGCGTTCAGCGGGATCAACCTGGGCATTGCCGTACAGACACCGCGGGGACTGATGGTCCCTGCAGTCCGGCAGGCAGGCGCTTTGAGTACGCGGGAGCTGGATGCCGAAATAGGCCGGCTTGCCACCGCCGCAAAGGACGGGAAGGCCACTGCCGCCGACCTGACCTCGGGCACCTTTACGCTCAACAACTACGGCGTGTTCGGCGTCGACGGCAGTGCGGCAATCATCAACTACCCCGAGTCGGCGATCCTGGGCGTGGGCCGCATCATCGATAAACCGTGGGTGGTCGGGGGAGAGCTTGCGGTGCGGAAGATGACGGAGCTGACCCTGGTCTTTGACCACCGGGTGTGCGACGGCGGAACTGCCGGCGGATTCCTGCGCTACGTTGCCGACGCCGTCGAAAACCCCGCCCGTGTCCTGGCGGACCTGTAATACATGCCGAATTTCTCCGCCCGCGATAGGTTGGAGCAGGCCGGCGAAAGGGAAAAGCTGACATGACCGAGACACCGCAGCAGCACGTGACGGGCCAGCTGGGCTGGCAGGAGGTGGCCCCCCGGATCTGGGTCCGCCCCAACAAGGCCTTCGCTGTGAACACGGGGCTGGTGATCGGCGACGAGCGTGCGCTCCTCATTGATACCGGTGCCGGGCCCGGGATGGCACAGGAGATATACGACGCCGTCCGGACGCTGACCGACCTGCCGCTGTCCGCGGTGAACACCCATGCGCACTTCGACCACTACTTCGGCAACGCGCTGCTGCTGGCCAACGGCGTCGAGGACATCTGGGCCACCGCGGGGTGCGCCGCCAGCATCCGCGAAAACGGGCACAGCCACCGGCCGCAGGCAGCGGATGCCGAGCCGGAAATGGCTGCCGCGATGGGCGAGCACACCGAAATCGCCGAGCCCACGAAGCTGGTGGAGGACGCTCCGGCAGACCTGGACCTGGGTGGAATCTCCGTCACCCTGTTTCATCTGGGACGCGGCCACACCGACCATGACCTGCTGGTGGGCGCCGGCGAGGTGCTCTTCACCGGCGACCTGGTGGAGCAGGGCGCAGACCCTCAGTTCGAGGATTCGTTCCCCAAAGACTGGATCCGGACCCTGGGGAAGATCACCGCGCTCGAGGACCTCTACTCGGTCATCGTTCCGGGACACGGCAACCCGGTCTCCGTGGACTTTGTCAGCACCCAGATGAACAAGATGCGCACCGCCGTCGCGGTGACGCGCAGCGCCATGGACCAGGCCTCCGTGGACATGACCAAGGCGATTCCCATCCTCCCGTATGGTCCGGACCAGTCCCGGGCCTTGCTGACCCGGCTGCGGACCCTTGCCCGCTGGAAGTGGCTGAAGAAGTAACCGACTCCGGCTCCGCCGCCGGGCAGGGATAGTCTGGGGCCGTGCCCGCGGAAGACTTCAGCCTACGAACCATCGCCGTTCCGGCCTACGGCCCCACCCTGCTCTACGGCCTGGCCACCGGCGCCATCCTGCCCGTGGTGGCCATTACCGCCCGCGGGCTCGGTGCCACGGTGGCGCTGGCCGCGCTGATTATCACCCTTACCGGGGTCGGTTCGTTGCTGACCAATGTGCCGGCCACCGTGGTGACCACCCGGTTCGGCGAAAAGTGGGCGTTGGTGGCAGCCTCCGCGTGGTGTGCGCTGGCCATGGTCCTGGCCGCCGCGGTACCCGTGCTCTGGGTGTTTGCCCTGGCCGTGTTTATGGTCGGCATGGCAGGGTCCGTCTTCGGCCTGGCCCGGCAGAGCTACCTGACCGAGGCCGTGCCCCTGCATTTCCGGGCGCGGGCCCTGTCCACGCTCGGCGGGGTCAACCGCATCGGCGTTTTCATTGGCCCGTTTGCCGCCGCCGGTGCCATCCACTTCCTGGGCACCCCGGGAGCGTACTGGGTGGGAGCCGTTGCCGCTGTCGGAGCCGGTATCCTCAGTTTCCAGGTTCCGGACCTTGCCGTCCGGCCCGGGGCAGGGGGCTCCGCCAAGCCCGGCGGCGGTGCCGGTCCGGGTGCCGGTCCGGCGGGACCGGCACCAACCGTGCGCTCCATCCTGCGCAGCCATGCCCGGGTTTTCCGCACCATCGGTATCGGAGTGCTGCTGATCGCGGCCGTGCGCGCCACCCGCCAGGCCGTGATCCCGCTGTGGGCCCAGCACATCGGACTGGACCCGACCTCCACGGCGTTGATCTACGGGCTGTCGGGGGCCATCGACATGCTGATCTTCTATCCGGCCGGCAAGGCCATGGACACCTGGGGACGGCGGTCGGTGGCGGTGCCGTGCATGCTGATCATGGGTGCAGGGCTGGCGCTGCTGCCGTTGTCCGCAGGACCGACCGGGCTGCTGCTGGCAGCGCTGCTGATCGGATTCGGCAACGGCATCGGGTCCGGAATCGTGATGACGCTGGGCGCGGACTTTTCGCCGTCGCCGGGGCGCCCGCAGTTCCTGGGCATCTGGCGGCTGCTGGCGGACCTGGGCACCATGGGCGGGCCCGGGCTGCTGTCCGCTGTGACCGCCCTCGTCTCGCTCTCGGCGGGCATCGGTGCCACCGCGGTATTGGGCCTGCTTGGCGCCGCGGTGCTGTGGCGCTGGGTTCCCGGGCGGAAGGCCCGTGCATCCGCTAACGCCGGGCAGGGTCCCCGGCCTGTTGGCTGAAGAGCCAGCACGCCATCGCGCTGATCAGGAATCCGACGCCCACGATCAGGGCCAGCCCGGCCCAGAAGTACAGAGGAGCAGCGGTAGCCACGGGCGCTGAATCCCAGCGGGCGTAGAAGTACAGGCCCAGGCTCACAGCGGTCGCCAGGACACCGGGCACGGCGCACAGCACGGCAATCACCCGCGCCTGTCCCTGCGCCGGGCCGGAAACCGGCCAGCGGTTCCATTCCGGGTTGGTCCGCATCATCACCAGCCCGCCCACCAACGTCCACGCCGCCACCACCAGCAGGGAAGCTACGACGTCGGCCGGCCGGTGCCAAAGGTTCAGGAAGGTGGCCGCACCGGCGAGCACGGCGTAGGTGCCGCCGAACAGTGCGGCCAGCGGACGCCACCGGGGAGAGGCCAGCAGGAACACCGCGGCCGCGGCAGAGGCCGCCAGCGTGGTGTGGCCGGAGGGAAGCGAGTTGAAATCCAGGGTCACCACGCCCCGGTCCGGGCGGTCCAGCACCGTCCGTTTCAGCAGCTGGCTGCTGATGTTGGCAGCGGCGAACGTGCCCAGAGCGATCACGGCAGGAGAAATCCGATGCCGCAGGATGGTTACGAAAACCACCACGATCACGGCGATAAACACCGAGATCAGCGGCAGGTTGTCCAGGAAGGAGATAACCGGCAGGTCATCACCGGCACGGATGAGCTCGGCTTCCTTGAAGGCCGATTCATCGGCCAGCTGGCCGGTGGTGGTGCGGACGAAGAACCAGTAGGTGGCGGCGACGCCGGCGGCACAAACAAGGGCGGCAAAAAGGAAGAGCGCCGGATTATGCGCAGCCGGACGTTGGGCGCGGGAGCGCTGGGCCAGCAAATTGCGAGTATCCATTACTTCCAGATTGCCACATCATTTTGATCGTTACCTGTGCCGGGGCGGCATCGGCAGTCTGTGGCCCAAAGCGTAGGCTGGCAGGGTGCCGAACTGGAAGAGTCCTGACCTGTCCGCCCTTCGCGAGGGAGCCCGCGTGGTTTCGATCCCCATGCGGGTGAAGTTCCGCGGCATCCTGCACCGCGAGGCGCTGCTGCTTAAGGGGAAGGCCGGCTGGGGCGAGTTTTCTCCGTTCCCCGAATACGGGGACGCCGAAGCCGTACCGTGGCTGGCATCGGCATTGGAAGCCGCCGGGCAGGGCTATCCGGAGCCCGTGCGTGGCTCGGTGCCGGTCAACGGCACCGTTCCCGCGGTGCCTGTGAGCCAGGTGGAGTCCGTGCTGGCCCGCTTCGGGTCCGTGTCCGCCGTCAAGGTCAAGGTGGCGGAGACCGGACAATCGCCGCAGGAGGACCTGGCCCGGGTGGCCGAAGTGCGCCGGCTGCTGCCCGGCGCCGGGATCCGCGTGGATGCCAACGCCGGCTGGGACGTGCCCACGGCGGTTCAGACACTGACCCGGCTGGCCGAGTCCGGCCTGGAGTACGCCGAACAGCCCGTGGCCGGCATTGAGGGCCTGCGTACTGTGCGGACCGAGCTGGCCCGCCGGCAGGTCCCCGTGCTGATCGCTGCGGATGAAAGTGTGCGCCGGGAAACGGATCCGCTGAAGGTTGCCCGCGAAGACGCCGCGGACCTGATCATCATCAAGGCGGCGCCGCTGGGCGGAGTCCGCCGGGCACTGGAGATTGTGGCGCAGGCCGGACTGCCCGCCGTCGTCAGTTCGGCCATCGACACGTCAGTGGGGATCCGTACCGGGGTGGCCCTGGCGGCTGCGCTTCCGGAGCTGCCCTACGCCTGCGGGCTGGGCACGCTCTCGCTGATGGCCGGGGACATCAGCGAAGAACCGCTGCTGCCCGACGGCGGCGCACTGGCCGTGCGGGACGTGCCGGTATCGGAGGAGTTGATGGACCGCTTTGCCGCGTCGCCTGAACGCACCCGCTGGTGGCTTGACCGGCTGGAGCGGGTGCACGCACTGCTGGCATCCGGGCAGGGCAACCGGCCCGCCGGCGGGGACTGACCCGGAAGGCGGGGACCGGCCCGGCAGGCGCGCCGCCCGCCGGAAGCCGGGATCTAACGGAGCGTATGTCCTGCCGCGTGCAGCAAGTCGCGGGCCCGGGCGTACTGCGGGGACGGAACCATAAGGATGTCCCCGTCAAAGGTGGACACCACAAACACCGGACAGCCGGCGGCGGAGAGCGGCGCCACCAGCGAGGCCACCACCCCGGTCAGTCCGAACGGCATCGGCCCGGAGGCATACAGGGCTGTCCACGGTCCGTCGGTCTGGGCGCCGGGCGGGGCCAGCGCTGCCGGGCAGACGATTGACAGCTCCTGCGGAGTGCGGGTCACGGACACGAATCCGTCCGTGGACGACAGCACGTGCGGCATGGCTTCGAGGGCAGCCTCCGAGGTCGGGGCAAAGCGTGCAATTACGTAGTCGCCGGGGAGGGGATGCAGTTCCACGGAAGGAGTGGGAAGGGGCATGGCCGGTCCTGATTCGTTCTATGCGGAAGGCCCCGACGCCGGGGCCGCGCTGATCGCACTCCGCCATCATTCCAGCAGCAGCCCCTCTTCACCGGTTGGCCGCGTGCGGCGCGCCGATTCCCGGATCGATGTGGAACGGCCCCGAAGCTGACGGCCGCACGTCGAAGTCGAAGATCGCCGTCGGCAGGTAGACAGTGGAACAGGAGTTGGGAATGTCCACGACACCGGAGAGCCGGCCCTCGATCGGAGCGGCGCCGAGCAGCAGATACGCCTGTTCCGGGGAATAGCCGAACTTCGTGAGGTAGTCGATCGCGTGCAGGCAGGCACGCTGGTAGGACAGGTGCGAGTCAAGATAGCGCTGCTCGCCGTCGAGAGTGACAGAGGTACCTGAGAACGCGAGCCACTGGGAGAACTGCGGATCCGTCTCGCCCGGCATAAACACCGCGTTTTCCTGCACGCCGTAGGTCTCCATTCCGTCCTTGATGAGGTCTACCCGCAGGTCGATGAAACCGCCCATCTCGATGGCACCGCAGAAGGTGATCTCGCCGTCGCCCTGGGAGAAGTGAAGGTCACCCACGGAAAGGTTCGCCCCGTCCACAAACACCGGATAGAAGATCCTGCTGCCCTTTGAGAGGTTCTTGATGTCCTGGTTTCCGCCGTTCTCCCGCGGCGGCGCCGTGCGGGCAGCCTCGGCACCCACCCGGGCCCACTCTTCCCGGGGCAGCGACCCCAGCACCGCGTGCTCGGCCTCGGGCGGCAGCGCCAACGGTGGCACGCGCTGGGGATCCGTGGCAATCAGATCCCCCTCGCGCCGGTTCCACTTCCGGAGCAGTGCCGCTGAAGGAGCCGTGCCCATCAGTCCGGGATGGATCAACCCGGTAAACGAGACGCCGGGAACGTGCCGCGAGGTGGCGCGCTGCCCGGTGAAGTCCCAGATGGCTTTGTAGGCGTCCGGAAACTGGTCGGTGAGGAAGCCGCCGCCGTTTCCCCGGGCGAAGATTCCGGTATAGCCCCAGCCCTGTCCGGCCAGCGGGCCGCTGTCCTCCTGCGGAATGGGGCCCACATCAAGGATGTCCACCACCAGCAGGTCACCGGGACGGGCACCTTCGACAGCGAACGGTCCGCTGAGTTTGTGCACGGTAAGCAGGGGAGCGTTGAGGATGTCGTCGGCGGAGTCGTCATTGACGATGGCGCCGTCGAACCATTCCCGGCAATCCACCCGGAAGGAGTCGCCGGGACGGACCGTGGCGACGGGCGGGATCTCCGGGTGCCAGCGGTTGTGTCCGAGGTGTTCCTGGTCTTCGAATTTCCTGGCGGAATCCAGCGAAAAAACGGTCTTCGGCATGTTTGCTCCTTTGCGGGGCCCGGGCCGGCGGCCCCTGACTGGTGGGGGACGGAACTAGTCGGGGCGGGGAAGCTTCCGATGCAGCGGGTTAGGGGAAACCCGGGCGCCGGCACGGTTCGCCTGCGGCGGGCCGACGACGGCGGGTTCGGACGCCGACCGCTCCGTCCCCTCGATCAGCCGGTAGGCGCTGCCGGTGGCAGAGGACAGGTTCGGGGCGGTGAACCGGCGCCGGGAAACTGATCCGCAGGCCGGGCAGGGCAAGGTCCCGGCGGCTTCGCCCAACGCCAGGGACACGTCAAAATCGCCGCAGTCCGGGCAACGGTAGGAGTAGAGCGGCATGGCATCCCTCTCGGCCGGCTGACGCCCGGGCGGTGGTGGTGGAAAACGGTGGAAAACACGGTTCCGCCCCGGTTTGCCCGCCAGCCTAGGGACGGCCCAGGTGTGCGTCAACGCGTGGACAGCCGGATCCGGCCTGACACCCTGCGGATTCCGGGATCACGGTCCGGGGCGGTCCCTGACCCACGCGTCGCCCGGTGCCGGACCCTAGGATGGAAAGGTGACCGGATACCAGCACGACCCCAGCTCATCTTCCGCAGCAGGCCCGTCGGAACCGACGGGAGCAACCAACCTGAGTTCACTGCAGGCGGCCCGCTCCGCCGTTGGTGCCCTGGCCTCCGCCGGGGTCCGCGACGTCGTCCTGGCCCCGGGGTCGCGCAGCGCACCCCTGGCCTACGCGCTGGCGGAGGCGGAACTCCAGGACCGGATCCGGGTCCACGTCCGCATCGACGAGCGGGTGGCCGGGTTTACCGCCCTTGGCCTCGCCCGGGGCGGACGCCGCCCCGCCGCCGTGGTGACGACGTCGGGCACTGCCGTCGGTGAACTGGTGCCCGCCGTAATGGAGGCCCACCACGCCGGCATCCCGCTGGTGGTCCTTTCAGCGGACCGGCCCGCGGAACTGCACGGCACCGGAGCCAACCAGACCACTGTGCAGCCCGGGCTCTTCGCCGGTTTCCCCGCAGTGGCTGCGGATGTCGAAGCGGGCATAGATCCGGCCGGGCCCATCTCCGAAGCGCTGGCCCGGCTGGGCACGGGCATTCCGGTGGGTCCGGTGCACGTCAACCTGCAGTTCCGCGATCCGCTGACCCCCGGCGGCAGTGATCCGCTGTTCCTGGACGCGCCGGAAACCCCGGGCCTGCTCCCGGCGGCGGCATCCGTGCCTGCGGAGGACCAGGTGGCAGCCTCCGAGCCGCCCATGCCGGGAACCCACCGCACGGTGGTGGTGGCGGGCGACGGCGCCGGGGAACTGGCGGCCCTCTTTGCCCTGCGTGCCGGGTTGCCACTGCTGGCCGAACCTTCATCCAACGCCCGCTTCGGCCCCAATGCGGTTGGCGCCTACCGCCTGCTGCTGGGCGGGCTTGCCCCGGAGATCGAGCGTGTTGTGGTCTTTGGCCGTCCCACCCTTTCCCGGCCCGTGGCCGCACTGCTGGCGCGCCCCGACGTCGAGAAAGCGCTGTACCTGCCCCGGCCGGTGAACTGGTTTACTCCGGGACGGCGGCCCGAAACCGTCATCAACACCATCGCCAAGCTGTTCGAGTTCGCCGGAACCGGAGACCCGGGCTGGCTGCACCGCTGGCAGGCGGCGTCCGAGGCAGCAATGGCCACCATCAACAACCTGCTCGAAGGGCAGGCCGACCTGACGGGCCTGCACGTGGCGGACCTCGTCTGGGACGCGTCGGACGCCAACCTGGTGCTGGGGTCCTCCAATGTCATCCGGGACATGGACCTGGTGGCCGCCCCGGATTGGCATCCCTTGGACGTGTACGCCAACCGCGGGCTGGCCGGCATCGACGGCACCATTTCCACCGCTGCGGGCATCGCCCTGGCCAACGGCATCCCGACCCGGCTGCTGCTCGGGGACCTTACCTTCCTGCACGATGCCGGAGCCCTCCTGCTGGGGGACGGCGAACCCGAGCCGGACCTGCAGATGGTGGTGCTCAACGACGGCGGCGGCGGCATTTTCTCCGTGCTGGAACACGGTGCGCTGGGGGAGGACCCGAAGTACACAGCGCTCGTGGAGCGCTTCTTCGGCACGCCGCACCATGCGGACCTTGCTGCCCTGTGCGCCGGGTACGGGGTGCGGCACCAGCTGATCAGGTCCGCAGCGGAATTGGAGGAGGCACTTGCAGCTCCCGTCACCGGACGGTCCGTGCTGGAGGTGCCGGTAGCCCGGGACATGCTCCGCACCCTGCACGCCCGGGTGCAGGCGGCCGTTACCGGGGCCTTGGCGGGCTGACCAAACGTTTTCCGGCAACAAAAACGCGGCCCGCACCGGAGGGTGCGGACCGCGTCTGAGGTGTTGCTGCGGGTCCCCTAGAGGACCTTGGACAGGAACGCGCGCGTGCGTTCGTGCTGCGGGTTGCCCAGGACATCCTCGGGACGTCCCTGTTCCACCACCACGCCGCCATCCATAAAGACCACACGGTCACCGACTTCGCGGGCGAAGCCCATCTCGTGGGTGACCACCATCATGGTCATGCCTTCTTCGGCGAGGTTGCGCATAACGCCGAGCACGTCGCCCACAAGCTCAGGGTCCAAGGCACTGGTGGGCTCGTCGAAGAGCATCATGTCCGGGTCCATGGACAGGGCGCGGGCAATGGCCACGCGCTGCTGCTGGCCGCCGGAGAGCTGGGCGGGGAACGCCTCAGCGCGGTCCGCCAGTCCGACCTTGGCCAGGTTCTTCCGGGCGACCTCCTCCGCCTCGGCCTTGCCGCGGCGCTTGGCCCGGCGCTGGGCCAGGGTCAGGTTGCGCAGCACATTCAGGTGCGGGAAAAGGTTGAACTGCTGGAACACCATGCCGATCCGGGTACGGACCTTGTCCAGGTCGGTGTCCTCATCGGTGATGTCCACGCCTTCCACCATGATGGTGCCGCTGGTGGGCTCCTCCAGGCGGTTGACGCACCGCAGCAGCGTGGACTTGCCGGAACCGGACGGGCCGATGACGCAGACCACTTCGCCCTGGTCCACGTGGAAGTCGATGCCCTTGAGCACCTCGTTGCTGCCGAAGGACTTGTGAAGGTTGCGGACCTCGATGGCAGGGGCGCTGTTCTTATCGACGCTCATGGCTGCTACCTGCCTCTCTGGTTGTGTCGTTCAAGCTTTGCCACCAGCTGGGTCAGCGGCAGGGTGATGATCAGGTACATGAGTGCGGCCAGGACCAGCGGAGTGGCGTTGGCCGACTGGGAAACGGAGTCGCGAGCGAAGGTGGTCAGCTCGCGGTCCTGCAGCGCCATGCCGGCGATGAACAGCAGCGAGGTGTCCTTGATCAGGATGACCAGCTCGTTCGTCAGCGGCGGGGTGATGATCCGGAAAGCCTGGGGCAGGGTCACGGAGACCATGGTCCACATCGGGCTCATGCCCAGCGAACGTGCAGCCTCGGCCTGACCTGCGGGCACCGCCTGGATGCCGGCACGGATGGTTTCGGCAATGTAGGCGCCCGAAACGATGATCAGGGCCAGCAGGCCGGCACCGGCGCTGCCGCCCGGCGGACGCCAGTCAAAGGCGATCGGCACGGCGAAGGCAAACCCGAAAATCACCAGCAGCGCCGGAAGCCCGCGGAAGAGTTCGATGTACGCGGTGGCAGCCCACCGGTACGGCGCCACGGGGGAGAGCTTCATCAGGGCCAGGATCAGGCCCAGGAACAGGCCGCCGGCAAACGCGATCACCGTGTAGATGATCGTGTTCTTGACGGCGACCGTAATGATGGTTGGGAAGGCCTTGCGGGCCACCTCGGCATCGAAGAAGTTCTCGCCAATGGCCTTCCAATCGGCCAGCAGCACCACGGCTGCCACGGCGAGGACAAAGACGGCGTACAGGACGCCTTGGAACAGGCGTCTGCGGGTGGAGGGTTTCAAGTGTGGAGCCTTCCGGAGAAGAGAAAACGGGTCGTCCCGGGCCCGCAGGCCCGGGACGACTCATGGGTGGTTCTGGGCTTATTCGGTGAAGTAGCTGTCGTAGATCTCCTGGTACTTGCCGTTTTCGCGCATCTTGGTGAGCTGCTCGTTGACGGCGGAGACCAGTTTGGTGTTGTCCTTGTCCATGGCAAAGCCGTAGGACTCGTCGGTCTTGTATTCCTCGGCAATGGTGAAGTCGCCGCCCTCGGTGTGTCCGATGTTCACCGGCAGGTCCTGGAGCACGGCGTCCACGTTGCCGGACTGGATGGCCGGGAAGAGCTCGGCGTCGCTCGGGAAGGCAACAATCTCCGCACCCGTGGCGTTATCCCGGGCGTAGGATTCGCCGGTGGTGTTTCCCTGCACCCCGACCTTCTTGCCGTCCAGATCCGCGATGGACTTAATATCGGAATCCGCAGGGACCAGCAGGGACTGCAGAGAGTCGTAGTACGGGTCGGAGAATCCCATGGCTTCTTCGCGTTCCGCCGTAATGGTGATGGCGCTGGCCGACAGGTCGCACTGATTTGCCGCGAGGACCGTACCGCTGGCAATGCCTTCGAAACCGGCGTCCTGGACGGCAAGCTCGAGGTCCAGGCCCGTAGCGATCTCCTTGACGATGTCCATGTCGAAGCCGGTGTACTCACCGTTTTCTTCATACTCAAACGGCACGTAGGGAATGTCGGAGCAGACCGTAAGCGAGCCTTCGGAGACGAGGTTGAACTCGTTTTCGGCGGCAGAACCGGCGTCGTCGTTGGATCCGCCGCATGCGGACAACGAGAAGGCGCCCACGGCCAGGAAGGCCAGGGCGGCAGTACGGGTGTTACGCAACATGGATTACAACCTTACGTCGGGACGGGTGAGCCGGATGCTGTGATCCGGCTCACCCTTTACTGGTATTGGGATGCAGTCTAGAGCGTACGCACCGCATATTTCGGTAACATGTCGGCTACTTTGCGCCGTGGGTCTTGCCTTGAAGCCGAAAGGGGCTGCTACTCAGTGAAGTACTTGTCGTAGAGCTCCTGGTACTTTCCATTCTCCCGGAGCTCGGCGAGCTGGGTGTTGACCTGCTCGGCCAGTTCCTCGCTGCCGGACTTCTTCATGGCGAAGGCGTAGACCTCGCCGGTTTCGAAGGTGGCGGCCACGGTGAACTTGCCGTCCTCGGTGTGGTCCTGATTGACGGGCAGGTCCTGCAACACGGCATCCACGCCGCCGGCCTGCAGGGACTGGAACAGTTCGGCGTCCGTCTGGAAGGACATCACTTCCGCGTCGGCCGGAGCGTTGTCCCGTGCGTAGCTTTCGCCGGTGGTGCCCTGCTGGACGCCTACCTTCTTGCCGGCCAGGTCCTCGAGGGAGGCAATGCCGGAGTCGGCCTTCACCAGGAGGGACTGCAGGGAGTCGTAGTACGGGTCGGAGAAGGCGAGCTTGTCTGCGCGCTCATCCGTCACGGTCATGGCAGCAGCAATCATGTCGCACTGGCGGGCGGCCAGGACGGTGCCGCTCTGCAGGCCGTCGAAGCCGACGTTCTGGACCTGGTACTCGAGACCCATGCCGGTGGCGATTTCACGGGTGAGATCGATGTCGAAGCCGGTGTACTCGCCGTCGACTACGTATTCAAACGGTTCAAACGGGACGTTGGAGCAGACGGTCAGGGAACCGTCGTTGACCATGGCGAGACCGGATTCTTCTTCGGTCCCCCCGCCGCAAGCGGTCAGGGACAGTGCGCCGGCGGCCAGGACGGCGACGACGGCGGTGCGGGCTTTGTGCTGCATGGCGATTTTGAACCTTTGGTCGTGGGCTTGGCCGCAGGAGGAAACCAAACCGTCTCCGGAAGCGGCAACAGGTGGAAGCGGTGAAACGCCTGCTTCCGTGTTTCTATTCTACCCAATGCAAATTTATGCAAAGAACCACTCGGTTATGCAGAACCTCCCTGACGGGTTCAGCCGGGGGCGGTCAGGAGGCCGCGGGGGCCGATGCGAAGTCGTCCCTGCGCACCGGTACCGGGCGCGGACGGTCCACGCCGAGAGCCTCGAGCATCGGCCGGAACTTGCTCCAGGTTTCCTCCAGTTCCGCGGCAGGACTGGAACCGGCGACGATTCCGCACCCTGCATACAACCGGACTTCCGTGGGGCTTTCGATCACTGCACCCCGCAGCGCGATGCCGAATTCGCCGTTGCCCGCGGCATCCATCCATCCCACCGGACCGGCATACGGACCGCGGTCCATGTGTTCAAGTTCACTAATCAATTCCCCGGCCACGCTGGTGGGAAACCCGCATACAGCGGCCGTGGGATGCACTGCTTCCACCAGGGTCAGCGGCGTCGGCACCTGTCCGGCGGCGTCGGGCGCCAGCTGCGCCGAAACATCCGACGCCAGGTGCCAGACGTTCGGCAGCTCCAACACAAAGGGTTCGGTGTGGGAGGTCATGGACGAGGTGAAGGGCTCCAGCGTGCGGGTCAGCGAGTCGATGGCAATCTGATGCTCATGCTGCTGCTTGTCCGATCCGGCGAGTACCCGGGCCGGGTAGTCCGGATCATCCGCCGGGGCGGTGGCGCGGTCGAGGGTGCCTGCCAGGACGCGGGCCTGGGCGGTGCCGTCCTGCACGCGGATCAGCATTTCCGGAGTCGAGCCGATGAGCCCGTCCACGGAATAGGTCCAGCAGTCGCGGTACCGGACCGCCAGCTCGCGCAGCACCTGCGAGGCGACCAGCGGGCTCCCCAGTTCCACCGCGATGTCCCGGGCCAGGACAATCTTGCTCAGGTCCCCTGCCGACACATGGGCCACGGACCGGGCCACGGCGTTCTTCCACTCCGATTCGCTGAGCATCCCCGGGACCACCTTGTCCGCCGGGTCATGCTCGCGGTAGAGCGGCAGGTCTTCGAGATAGCGCGCCAGTGCTGCCTTGGCGGTTTCTTCGTTCAGGACGGCGTCGGGGTCCGACGTCGTATAGGTCACCCAGGACTCGTTGTCCCGCAGCCCCACGACAACCTCGGGAATGATCAGCCGGGATTCGAAGGGGGAGCGCTTGGAGAAAGCAAAGGAACCGAAGGCCACCAGTCCGGTGCCGGGGAGGGTCAGGGGGTTTTCGACGTCGGCGCCGGCCAGGACCGAACGCCACCACTCTTCGGCGCGGGCAAACCGCTCGGGCCCGGTGGAAGTGAAGCGGGCGGCCTCGCCGAAACCCACCAGTCCTTCCTGCTGTCGGATCCAGCACAGCTGCTCGTCAAGAACCAAGTACTCCAGGAGTCCGATGGTGGCGGAAAGCTCACCGACGGGCACTGTCACAGAACGCAGGGTGGTCATAGTAATTCCACATTACTCCGCCGCTGCGCTGCGCCCTGTACCGGAGCCCCGGGACCGAGAGCAACGAGACACCATGCTGAGACACCACACTTCCGTGCTGCGAGGCTGCTGCGGCCTCCCTGCGGCGCGCTGACCGGAGCGGCCGGGGCCCCTGCTGCCGTGCCGACCGGGGTTGCCCGACGGGCTGCCGGGAGCGCCGCCGCCGTGGCGGTTCGGCGGCATCCCCATTGTTTGAGACAATGACAGGGTGAACCGCGCATCGTTGGAAAAACGCCCGGATGAAGTTGCTGCCATGTTTGATGACGTGGCACCTAAATACGACGTCGTTAACGACGTGCTGTCCATGGGACAGACACGCCGCTGGCGCAAGATCGTGGTGGACGCCGTTGGCGCCGTACCCGGTCAGCGGGTCCTGGACCTGGCTGCCGGCACCGGCACGTCAAGCGAGCCCTACGCCGACGCCGGGATCGACGTCGTGGCCTGCGACTTCTCGATCGGCATGCTCACCGTAGGCAAGCGCCGCCGGCCGGACATCGACTTTGTGGCCGGTGACGCCACCAACCTTCCGTTCGAGGACAACTCGTTCGACGCCACCACCATTTCCTTCGGGCTGCGGAACGTGAACGAACCCAAGAAGGCCCTGGCCGAGATGCTCCGCGTGACCAAGCCGGGCGGACGCCTGGTGGTCGCCGAGTTCTCCTCCCCGGTCATCCCGGTTTGGCGGACCATGTACACGGAGTACCTGATGCGCGCCCTGCCGCCGATTGCCCGCAAGGTGGCATCCAACCCGGACGCCTATGTGTACCTGGCCGAATCCATCCGTGCCTGGCCGAACCAGGACGGGCTCGCTGCCTGGATCACCGAAACCGGTTGGGAAGACGTGGCCTACCGCAACCTCACCGGCGGCATTGTTGCCGTGCACCGCGCAGTCAAGCCGGCCGCCCTGTCCGGAGGATCTCCGGCGAAGTGAAGGTCCTTATTGTCGGAGCAGGCCCCGCCGGCTCCACGGCCGCGTACTACCTCGCTTCTGCGGGGGTGGATGTCACAGTTCTCGAGAAGACCGCGTTTCCCCGTGAAAAGGTCTGCGGCGACGGACTGACCCCCCGCGCGGTCCGGGAGATCCAACTGCTCGGCCTGCCGCATGACGAAGCCGAAGGCTGGCGCCGGAACAAGGGACTGCGGCTGATCGCCGGCGGCCGGACGCTTGAACTGCCCTGGCCGGTGCTTTCGGACTTTCCGGACTACGGACTGATCCGCACCCGCCTCGGTTTCGATGAAGCCCTGGCCCGCCATGCGCAGGCCGCCGGCGCTAAAATCCTCGAGCGGCACACCGTCACCGCAGCCATCCGCGGCGAAGACGGCCGGGTGGAAGGCGCCGTCGCCAACGTCCTGGACGAAAACGGCCGCCGTACCGGCGAGCAGCGCGAGTTCTTCGCCGACGTCGTGCTCGCCGCAGACGGCAATTCCAGCCGTACCGCACTGAGCCTGGGTATCGAGAAACGCGACGACCGCCCCATGGGCGTGGCCGTGCGTACCTATTTCGAAAGCCCGCGCAGCAACGACGACTGGATGGAGGGCTGGCTGGAGCTGCCCGACGCGTCCGGCAATCCGCTGCCCGGCTATGGCTGGGTCTTCGGCGTGGGGGACGGCACCTCCAATGTCGGCCTGGGCATCCTGAACTCCTCCAAGGAATTCGGGAAGCTGGACTACCGGAAGGTCCTGCGCGACTGGACCGCCGGCATGCCCGCCGAATGGGGATTCACCCCGGAGAACCAAGTGGGTGAAATCCGCGGCGCCGCGCTGCCCATGGGCTTCAACCGCACTCCACACTACTCACCCGGTCTGCTCCTCTTGGGTGACGCCGGCGGCATGGTCAGTCCCTTCAACGGCGAAGGCATTTCCTACGCGATGGAATCGGCGCGTTTTGCGGCCGAGCACATCATCGAGGGGTCCGGTGCCGCGCTCGCTCCGGGACTGCTGTCCTCGCGGGCAGCGTTCGACGTCGAGCTGCAGGCCTACGCCGGTCATGTCCGGGAGGAATGGGGCAGCCACTTTACGCTCGGCCGCATCTTTGCCTCCATGATCGGCCGTCCCGCGGTGATGAAGCTGGCGCTGCGGACCGGAATGCCGATTCCCGTGCTGATGCGCTTTGTGGTGCGGATGCTGGCCAACCTCACCGACCGCAACTCCAAGGGCATAGAGGATAGAGTGATTGCCTTACTGGAAATGCTGGTCCCGGCGGCGAGCAACCAGGGCGGGCCGGAAAGTTCCCGGCCGTCCCCGCAGCACCCCTGACGGTTATTGCCCACCCGTTCCGACAAATAGTTAGTCTTGAACAGTGACTGAATCCACCAACACCAGCCCGGAGACCGGGTCCAGCATTTCCACACTGCCCCCGGGGTTCGCCCTGCTGGCGGAGGATCCGAGGCTGGGTCCCTCTATGGTCGCCTCATTGGAGCAGGTGGAAACGCAGCTGCGCGAGGCCGTGGCCAACTCCGATCCCTTCGCCGACACCACCTCGCGGCACCTGGTGGAGGCCGGCGGCAAGCGGATCCGTCCGCTGCTGACCCTGCTCGCCTCCCACCTTGGCAAGGAGGAAGCCGGCGACAAGGTCATCCAGGCCGCCGTCGTCGTGGAACTCACGCACCTCGCCACGCTCTATCACGATGACGTGATGGACGAGGCTCCCTACCGCCGGGGTGCCCCCACGGCGCACGAGCTGTGGGGCAACTCCGTGGCCGTGCTGACCGGGGACCTGATTTTTGCCCGGGCTTCCAGCCTGGTATCCGCCCTGGGCGGACCCGCACTGGCCATCCAGGCACGCACCTTCGAGCGCCTCTGCCTGGGCCAGCTGCATGAAACCGTTGGCCCCGCCGAGGGGCAGGACGCGTTGGAACACTACCTGTCCGTCATCGCCGATAAGACGGGCTCCCTGATTGCCGCCTCCGGCCAGTTCGGTGCGCTGTTCTCGGGCGCAGGCCAAGAGGTGATCGACATCATGGTCGAATACGGCGAGAAGGTGGGCATCGCGTTCCAGTTGGCCGACGACGTCATTGATGTCACTGGTGTGCAGGCCAAATCCGGTAAGACCCCGGGAACGGACCTGCGTGAAGGCGTTCCGACGCTGCCCGTGCTGCTGCTGCGCCGTGCCGCTGCCGGTGGAGATGCCGCCGCCGCTGCTGTGCTGGAACTGGTGGAACGCGACCTGAGCTCGGACGAAGCGCTGGCGGAGGCCGTTGCGGCACTGCGCAGCAGCCCCGTCACCGAGGAGTCCTGGGCCGTGGCCCGGAGCTGGTCCGAAGACGCAGTGGCAGCCCTGGCGCCGCTGCCTGACTCGGTGGTGAAGGAAGCCCTGGCAGCATTCGCCCGGGCAGTGGTCAACCGCGACGTCTAGGTTCTGCTGCCGCCGGCCGGTCGCGGCACGGCCGGTTAGCCAGCCCGCTTGTCCTGGCGGCTGTCGGCGACAATTCTGACGGTGGCCGGGCGAGGCACGGCATGGCCGGTCTTTGCCGGGCGGTCTTTGCCTGCCGGTCTTTGCCTACCGGTCTTTACCGGGCGGGCGCGCCGCCGGCGACAGGTCCCGCTATAGGACGGCGCGCAGCTCCGCGGCTTTCCGGGCGCGGACGTCCGGCGGCACAATAGGCCGCTTCGGCGTGAAGTACAGTCCGTCGTTGGTCCAGCGCGGAAGCACATGCTGGTGGTAATGCCACACGTGCTGGCTGCCCGCAGGCTCGTTATGCTGCCGGGTGGTTACTCCGTCCGGAGCCCAGGCCTTCTTAATGGCCACAGCCATGTCCCTGGTGACGAGCATGATCCGCGCCGCGACGTCGTCGGGCAGTTCATACAGCAACTCGTAGTGGTCGCGCGGGGTGACCAGGACATGGCCGGGTTCCGGGTCGAAGCCATGGGAAGCGATGAACGCGAGCACCAGGTCATCGGAATAGACCAGGTCTCCGGGCTCGCAGAGGTTGCCGGGGAACCGGAATTCTCCCGAAGCCATGTCACAGAACGGGCACTCGTAACCTTCCGGTGCATGGCTCTGCCAAATTGTTTCGCCGGGCGCTTCCCTCATCCAGGCCTCAGTCCTCGCTTAGTCCTCGTCTTCGTCCTCTTCGAAAATCCACTCGAACATGTCCAGGACATATTCGCTCAGGGTTCCTTCTTCACTCTGCCAGTCGCCGCGGGCGTTGTTGCGGCGCCAGACAATCGGGTCCGGGACGTCCAGCTGGTCCTCACGGATGCCCCAAACGAACTTCTCGTCCTCGTCCTCGAGGAAGAGCAGGTAACCGTCTTCGATTTCCAGCTCGTCGGGGTCCCAGAAGAAGTGGAACGCCTCCATCAGGTCCTCGCAGCCGCCCAGCGCAAGGTAGAACTCCCGCAGCACCAGCGGGATGCGGAAGTCGTGGGCGGCCAGCATCGCATCGAGCTCGGGCTCGGGGATGCCGTCCTCTTCGCGCCAGTTGTCCTCAAGGTACTTGGGGACCAGGGCGCGGAAGCGATCAAGGAAAATTTCACTCATGTGGTCTCCAAGCGTGCGGTGAGTGGATGTATTCCAATCCTAGCTGTCTGCGTGGGGCAGTCGGCGCGCGAGTCCCGGATACTCGATCACGGTCCCGTCGCCGTCCACGCCCAGCTCGGCCGTGAAACCGCGGTTCTCCGAACTGTAGAGTACGACGGCGCGTCCGGCGTCGGGTGAAAAGGGCCGGACCTGGGAGTAGACCTGCCGGCTGGGAACCACCCGCAGGCTGGGCATTTCCACCCACGCCATGGTCAGCTGTGTTTCGTCGGGCGGAGCCGACTCGTTGAGCAGGTCCAGGCGCAGGATCGGCATGGTGTTGGTCAGCGGACACAACCCGAGGTCGCAGTCCTGGGCTTCGTCGAGGCGGCGCGGATCGTTAATGCCCGGGTGCGGCAGGTCTGCGGTGCCGGAGACCGTGGTTTCCGCGGTCCAGCGGCCCTCGGTGCTGCGTTCGAGCAGCAGCGTCCGGGCCCAGCCGTTGCCGGTCACCGAGACGGACAAATGCCGGGTCACCCATCCGGGAGAGGTGGAAAGGGTCCAGGACGCGGTGTATTCCGGCGTAACGGAGGTGCCCGCCGCTGCCAACTCCCGGTCCCGGAACGACACCACTGCGGTGTCCCTGCGGTCCGGGTCGTCCAGCCCCTGCCACCGGATCGTCCGGGCCTGCGCAGTGATAGTCATTCCTACAGGTTAACTGTCCTGCGGGCCCGACCGGCCAGACTGGTTGCCCCGACCGGCCGGACTGGTTGCCCCGACCGGCCGGACTGGTTGCCCCGACCGGCCAGACTGGTTGCCCCGACCGGCCAGACTGGTTGCCCCGACCGGCCGGACTGGTTGCCCCGACCGGCCGGACTGGTTGCCCCGACCGGCCGGTCGGGGTGCCGGGACGTGGGTGGCCGCCAATCTGCCGGATGCCCACCGTGTGGTGCGAACCGTCGGGCGCCAACCGCCACTCGCCGAACGCCAAGCCGCCAGGCAGCGAAGCCCAAGCCGCCATGGCTGGGTTAGCTGCCATCGGGCGGCGCCGACCCCCGCCTTCCGCCTAGCTGCCCATCCGGCGAACGCTCAGGGCCAGATAGAGGTGGACCCTGTCTGCCGTGAGCGCCGGGTCATAACCTGTCAGGTCCGCGATCTGCGCCAGCCGGTACCGCACGGTGTTGCGGTGCAGGCCAAGATCCGCGGCCACCGCGGCCACGGATCCATTCAAGGCCAGATAGGCATCCAGGGTCGGGATCAGCTGCGCGCCGTGCCTGGCATCGAAGGCCTCGAGCGGATCCAGGGCTTCCGCAGCGAGGTCGGCCAGGGGGACGTCCCGGCCCGCCATCAGCAGGGAGGTCAGGCTGAGCCGTTCCGGTTCGTTGACGGCTGCGCCGCGCCGGAGCGCTTCGCGTGCCTCGAAGTAGCTCCAGCGCAGGCCCGCGGGGTCGGCATAGGCTCCGCCCACCCCCACTTTCGCCGTCAGGCCCGCACCAAAGATGTAGCTGCTCAGTGCTTCCGACATGCTGCTGCCCTCACCGGCCGGGACCACCACCGCCAGGCGGTTTTCATGCACGGCGGTGGGGGCGCCGTCGAAAAGCGCCGGCAGCGGCAGGGCGGGCAGGCCGCGGACCTGCCCGGAGGCAACTTCCACCAGGAGGGTGACCTGCCGCCGGGAGGTATCGATACCCGCCGCCTGCAGGCGGACAGCGGCGTCGGTTCCGGCCAGCCTTCCGTCCACCACGTCTCCCAGGAGCTGGCCGGTCACCTTCCGGCTGGTGGCACGCCTTGCTGCCTGGTTGCTGAGTTCGACGCCGATCAGGCTCTGCGCATACGCCACGATGTCCGGCTGCACAAAGGGTTCCTGGATGGCCAGGGTGCAGCGGTCCCGCATGCCGGTGGCCACTGGAAGGCGCCGCCAGGTGGCATCCGGCTCTGCGGTGGCAAAGACCTGGGCGCCGTACTGGAACAGCGCAACTCCGGCCTGTACCAGTCCGGAGAGCTCAGCCAGCAGGCGGGGCAGGCCCTTGCCACTGAGCAGCGCTTCCGCCAGGACCCGGTTTGCCGACAACAGCTGATGCAGCTGGGCCACATGTTCCGCGGAGAGGGAATCTGCCACCAGTTTGCCCAGTGCCATGAACGGTGTTCCGTACGGAACCTCGAACACGGGTAGGCCGAGCCGGTCCGCCTCGGCGAGCAGGGGAGCGGGGACGGTGCCGTGGCCCACACCGGTGCCGAAGCCGATGCCCAGGGCGCCTGCCTTGTCCACGCTCTGCACAAAGCGGCGCTGGGCGGTCTCGGTGTCGTGCCGGGCTCCGGTGGTCAACACCACCTCGCCGCCGCCCAGGAACGGAGAGGGATCTTCCAATTCCGTCACGGCCACCCACTGGATGGGCGTTGCCGACAGGGGTGCAGAGCCATGGCGGGTGAGGTTCAGTCCGCCCGCGGCCAGCAAATCCGGAAGTGTGATCGACATGGCTCAACTATAGGAGCTGGACCTTTGGGCAACTGCACTGTGACGCTCGAAGTAACCTGTGCGGATGGCTCTGGATGTGACCTATGCCGCACAGTAGGTTTGGGGTAGTCCGGGTGTACGCCCGGCCCGATTCCGAAAGGACCTCCGGCATGGCGCAGACACTGCAGAACTTCATCAACGGCGAGTTCGTCCCCTCCCGCGGGACGGAGGTGCTCGACATCGTGAACCCGACCAACGGTGAGGTGGTGGCGGTATCCCCGGTCTCCGTCCAGGCAGACGTCGATGCCGCCATGACTGCCGCGGCCACCGCGTTCCGCAGCTGGAAGCGCACCACGCCCAGCGAGCGCCAAATGATGCTGCTCCGCCTGGCTGATGCGTTTGAAGCCAACTCAGAGGAACTCGTCGAGGCCCAGCACCGCAACACCGGCCAGGTCCGTTCGGTGATTGCTGCCGAGGAAGTGGCCGTGGGTGCTGATCAGCTGCGGTTCTTTGCCGGAGCCGCCCGGCTGCTGGAGGGCAAGTCCGCCGGTGAATACCTTGACGGGCACACGTCCTTCGTCCGGCGCGAGCCGATCGGCGTAGTGGCCCAGGTGGCGCCGTGGAACTATCCGCTGCTGATGGCCGTCTGGAAGATCGGTCCCGCCCTCGCGGCCGGAAACACCGTGGTGCTGAAGCCCTCGGACACCACTCCCGAATCCACCCTTGTCCTGGCCCGGCTGGCGCAGGACATCTTCCCGGCCGGCGTGCTCAATGTGGTGTTGGGGACCGGGGAAACCGGTGCGCTGATGGTGGAGCACCCCGTGCCCGGCCTGGTGTCGATCACCGGATCCGTGCGGGCCGGCATCGCCGTCGCCTCCGGTGCCGCGAAGGGCCTGAAGCGGGCGCACCTGGAGCTGGGCGGCAAGGCGCCGGCCGTTGTGTTTGCCGATGCGGACCTGGACCGCACCGCACAGGCCGTAGCCGAGTTCGCCTTCTTCAACGCCGGACAGGACTGCACCGCCATCACCCGGGTGCTGGTGGAGGATTCCGCACATGACGCGCTGGTCGGGAAGCTGGTTGCGGCTGCCCGGGAGCTGAAGACCGGCAGCGACAATGACGAGGACAACTACTTCGGTCCGCTGAATAACATCAACCACTTCAATGCGGTCAACGCCGTCATCGACGCACTTCCGGCCCACTGCAAGGTGGAAACCGGCGGCCGTCGGGCCGGGTCCAAGGGTTTCTTCTTCGAGCCCACCGTAATCACCGGAGCCCGGCAGGACGATGACATTGTGCAGAAGGAGACCTTCGGACCGGTGATCACCGTCCAGAAGTTCGGTTCCGAAGAAGAGGCCGTGGAAATGGCCAACGACGTCGAATATGCCCTGGCCTCCAGCGTCTGGACCACCAACCACGGCCGGGCCATGCGCCTGTCCCGGGACCTGGACTTCGGTGCAGTCTGGATCAACACGCATATCCTGCTCACCGCGGAGATGCCGCACGGCGGTTTCAAGAGCTCCGGCTACGGCAAGGACCTCTCCATGTACGGGGTAGAGGACTACACCCGCATCAAGCACGTGATGACGGCACTGGACGCCTGAATCACCACCCCGGATTTTCCCAGCACGTCTTGAAAGGCAGCATCATGAGCACCCCCGTCATCACACCCATTTACCGCCTGGAACAGAAACGCCGGATCACCGGCTCCTTCCCGGGTCCCAAGTCCGCGGCGCTCGAGGCCCGCCGTGCCTCCGTGGTGGCCAAGGGGGTTGCCTCCAGCGTGCCCGTCTATGCCGCCGACGCCGACGGCGGAATCATCCTGGACGTGGACGGGAACGCCTTTGCGGACCTTGGGTCGGGCATTGCGGTGACGAGCGTGGGCGCCTCGGACCCCGCCGTCGTAGCTGCCGTGCAGCAGCAGGCGGAGCACTTTACGCACACGTGCTTTATGGTCACCCCCTATGAGGGGTACGTGGCCGTGGCCGAGCGGCTTGCCGAGGTTACCCCCGGCGACTTCGAGAAGCGGACCGTCCTGTTCAATTCCGGTGCCGAAGCGGTGGAGAACGCCGTGAAGATTGCCCGCTCCGCCACCGGCCGCAACGCCGTCGTTGCCTTCGACCATGCCTACCACGGCCGTACCAACCTCACCATGGGTATGACTGCCAAGGCCATGCCCTACAAGACCGGTTTCGGCCCGTTTGCCCCGGAAATCTACCGGATGCCCATGAGCTACCCGTACCGCGAGGAAAACTCCGCGATCACGGGTGTGGAAGCTGCGGAACGGGCCATTCTGGCGATCGAGAAGCAGATCGGCGCGGACCAGCTGGCGGCGCTGCTGATCGAGCCGATCCAGGGCGAGGGCGGCTTCATCGTTCCTGCGGAAGGCTTCCTGCCCCGGCTGGCCGAGTGGGCACGGGCCAACGGCGTCGTGTTCATCGCCGACGAGGTGCAGTCCGGCTTCTGCCGCACCGGCGAATGGTTTGCCGTGCAGCATGAAGGAGTTGTTCCCGATCTGATCACCATGGCCAAGGGTATTGCCGGCGGCCTGCCCCTCTCCGCGGTGACCGGACGGGCCGAGCTGCTCGACGCCGTGCACCCCGGCGGCCTGGGCGGCACCTACGGCGGCAACCCGGTCGCTTGCGCCGCCGCCCTGGCTGCCATGGACACGATGGTCACGCAGGACCTGGCCGGACGGGCCCGACATATCGAGGAACTGGTGCTGCCGCGGCTGCAGGCACTGGCAGCCGAAGGCGGAGTGGTGGGCGATGTCCGCGGCCGCGGAGCCATGCTCGCCGTCGAACTTGTCACTCCCGGATCCACGGCCCCCAATGCTGCCGCCGCCAAAGCAGTGTCGGCCGCGTGCCTGCAGGAAGGTGTCATTGTGCTGACCTGTGGCACCTACGGCAACGTCATCCGGCTGCTTCCGCCGCTGACCATCGGCGACGAGCTGCTGTTGGATGCGCTGGAGGTGTTGGAGGCGGCGCTCCGGGCGCAGGGCTAAACCGCCCGCAGCGGCCCACCGGCCAGCAACTGCCGGACGGCTGTTTCAGCCGTTTCGGCTAACCGGTGGGCCGCTGCGCCTTCGCAGGCGGGCGTTTCGGTGTACCGGTGGGCCGCTGCGTCGTAGCAGGCCGGCGTTCGGCTTACCCATGGGCCGCCGTGCCTTACTGCCAGGCCACTCCGGCCTGCCGGGCCAGTCCGGTAACCAGGGCGTCCAAACCGGCATCGAATGCGGTATCGGCCGCCCGGCCCTCCGCCCGGCCAAGTTGTTCCTCGACCGCGGCGGTGAACAGTGGGCTGTCCGGCGCCAGGGCCCCGGTGTCGAAAATGTCCTGCGGGGCAACGGCGTCGTACGCCGAGCCGTAAATGAACGACTCCAGGACCACGATCGCAGGCACAATCCGTTCCCGCGGCCAGCCCGCACGGAGGAAGCCCTCTGTGACCACTTCGTACATGGCAAGGGTCCGGGGAGCGCCGCTCACCTGCAGGACGGCGATCACCGGGATCAGGGGAGTGTGCCGGGCAAACACGTCCCGGTAGGAGCGCGCCCAGATGCGGACGGCGTCCGCCCACGGCATATTCGCAAAGCAGGAGGTGTCGACGCCGGACATCACGTGGTCCTGGATCCACTGCAGCACTTCGGCCTTGGATTCCACGTGGTTGTACAGGGCGGACGGCGCCACATTCAACCGGCGGGCCAGGGCGGACATGGTGAGCCCGTCATATCCCTTTGCCTTGATCACGGACAGTGCCGCGGCCACGATCTTCTCCGGTGTCAGCACACGGGTCGGCGGCCGCCCGGCTCCTCGCCTCGCTGGCAGCTGCCTGGTCATCCGCGTTGCTCCGTTCTTCCCCAAGAAAGCCCGGGCCGCAAAAGCCCGGTCCTTAATATTCACACACCCTCTTCCCCTTCAGTGTGACGACCGCTACAGTTCCACTAAATAAATGAACACCATTCATTTATGCGCTGTGAAGCGCGGTACCAAGCAATGCGCGGCCGAACCTTGGCCGCAGGGAAAGGAATCTGTGGAAACGCTGCAACGTGACGTGGTCATCATCGGAGCCGGACCGTCGGGGCTGTCCGCAGCCCGGAAGCTGAAGGCCGGCGGGCTGAGCGTGGCCGTGCTGGAAGCCCGAGACCGTGTGGGAGGCAGGACGTGGACGGACACCGTCAACGGTGCCCTCCTGGAGATCGGCGGCCAGTGGATTTCTCCGGACCAGACCGTGCTGGCTGCTTTGGTGGAAGAACTTGGGCTGGAGACCTTTGAGCGGTACCGCGACGGAGAATCGGTCTACATCTCCGCAGACGGAACGCGCCGCACCTACACGGGAGACATGTTCCCGGTAGGGGATCAGACGGAGAAGGAGATGCTCCGCCTGATCGAGGTCCTGGATACCCTGGCTGCGGAAACCGATCCGGCCGCTCCCTGGGCACACCCGAAAGCCCGCGAGCTCGACACCGTTTCCTTCCACCACTGGCTGCGGGCGCAGTCCTCGGATGAAGAAGCCTGCAACAATATCGGCCTTTTCGTTGCCGGGGGCATGCTGACGAAGCCCGCCCATGCCTTCTCCGCGTTGCAGGCGGTGCTGATGGCCGCGTCCGCCGGGTCCTTCTCCAACCTCGTGGATGAGGACTTCATCCTGGACCGCCGAGTGGCCGGGGGCATGCAGCAGGTTTCCGAACGCATGGCCGAGGAGCTGGCCGGGAACGTGTTCCTTTCCAACCCCGTACGCTTCCTGCGCTGGCCGGGCGAGGACGGCAGCGCCGGCGACGGCGTGACCGCCGTCGCTGACTCCGTCACGGTCCATGCCCGCTACGCCGTGATGGCTGTACCGCCCAACCTCTACTCCCGGGTCTCGTATGAGCCGCCGCTGCCGCGCCGACAGCACCAGATGCACCAGCACCAGTCCCTGGGCCTGGTCATCAAGGTCCATGCCGTTTACCCGACCCCCTTCTGGCGGGAGAAGGGACTCTCCGGCACCTGCTTCGGAGCCGGCGAACTGGTGCAGGAGGTCTACGACAACACAAACCACCAGGACCCCCGAGGCACGCTGGTCGGTTTTGTGTCCGATGAGAAGGCCGACCGGATGTTCGAGCTCTCCGCAGAGGAGCGCCGGGAGGCCATCCTTGCCTCCATCGGCCGCTTTTTGGGGGAAGAGGCACTGACACCGGAGGTCTACTACGAATCCGACTGGGGCACGGAGGAATGGACCCGCGGGGCCTATGCCGCCAGCTATGACCTCGGCGGACTGCACCGCTACGGACCGGACCAGCTCAAGCCTGTCGGACCCATCTACTGGTCCTGCTCTGACCTTGCGGCCGAGGGCTACCAGCACGTGGACGGTGCCGTACGGATGGGCCTGGCGACCGCCGAGAAAATCCTCGGCGCAAACGAACAAGGCTGAAAGGGAGACACCGTGCGCTACATCGTCGGATATACGGCCAATGAGCAGGGCCGGGACGCACTGAACCTCGGTTCTGTGCTGGCCCGCACCCAGCACGCGGCCTTGGACCTGGTTTTGGTGGAGCCGGAACAGTCCCCCTATTCGGCGGTGTACCCGCCCGAAAGCGGGTTTTCCGATCTGCTGGAAGAACAACTTGAACAGTGGCGGTCCGAGGCCCTCGAACTGGTGCCGGCCGATGTGCAGGCCCAGGCGGGGGTCCGCCGTGCGGAATCCGACGCCCAGGGGCTGATTGATGCTGCGGCTGACCTCGCCGCCGGCCTGATCGTGGTGGGAGCTGCGAGCAACGGCCTCTTCCAGCGATTCACGGTCGGCAGCGTCGCCAACGCCCTCCTCCATGCTTCCCCGGTGCCGGTGGCCCTGGCGCCGCGGGGCTACAGCCGAACCGTTCCGCTGACCCGGATCACCTGCGGAATCGGCAGCCGTCCCGGTGCCCAGGACGTACTGGAAGCCGCCGTCGAGGCCGCGGCTTCCAGCGCCCTGCCTCTTCGGCTGGTCTCGTTGGTGGCGCTGGACGCAGCGGGCAAGCACAAAGACGATCCGCTGCTAGAAGCAGACCTGCATGCCAAGGAAGCCAAGGCCCGGGCCGAAGAACTTGCGGACGGCCGGTGCCCGGTCACTGCGGTGGTTGCCCACGGGCGCACCATCGAAAACGCCATTGACGACTTGGAATTCGACAAGGGCGAAATCATGCTCATCGGCTCGAGCCGGTTAGCCCAGAACCGCAGGTTGTTTCTGGGCACCACTGCCAGCAAGGTGCTGCGCAGCCTTCCCGTACCCATGGTGGTTGTCCCCCGCAATGACAGGGGCAACGCTGCCGGCGGTCCACAACAGACAAAAGAGGTGACCGGATGAGCTCCAGCAGAGCAGTAGTGCCAGCCCAGGCAGATGCCGGCGGAAGCGGCCTGAGCCGCAAGGGACTGAAATCAGGATCAGTAGGCCTGTTAGGCGCCGTCGTCATCGGAGTTTCCTGTATCGCTCCCGCCTACACGCTCACGGCCGGGCTCGGCCCGACGGTGTCCGAAGTTGGGGTCCAGCTGCCGGCGATCTTCCTGGTCGGTTTCATCCCCATGATCCTCGTAGCCCTGGGGTACCGGGAACTGAACAACGCGATGCCCGACTCGGGGACGTCTTTCACCTGGGCCACCCGTGCCTTTGGTCCCTGGGTCGGCTGGATGGGCGGCTGGGGACTGATTGCCGCCACCATCATTGTGTTGTCCAACCTGGCTGCCGTGGCGGTGGACTTCTTCTACCTCATGCTGGCGCAGATCACCGGCAACGAGTCCCTCGCAGACCTCACCACCAACCTGCCGTTGAACATCCTGACTACCTGCCTCTTTATTGCCGGCGCCTGCTGGATTTCGTACCGGGGCATCGAAACAACCAAAACGTTCCAATACGTGCTGGTCGGCTTCCAGCTGCTGGTATTGGGGTGGTTCTCCGTCGCGGCCTTTATCCACGTGGCCAACGGGACGGCCTTTGACGCCACTCCCATCACCGCGGACTGGTTCAATCCGTTTGCCGTGGAATCGTTCTCCAGCTTCGCCGCAGGAGTGTCGCTGTCCATCTTTGTGTACTGGGGCTGGGACGTCACCCTGACCATGAACGAGGAAACCCGTAATCCGGACAAAACGCCGGGCCGGGCGGCAACGGTCACCGTTTTCGTGATTGTCGTGATCTACATGATGGTTGCTCTGGCCACGCTGGCCTATGCCGGTGTCGGCGAAGGGGAGTTAGGTGCAGGCAACCCCGACAACCAGGAGAGTATCTTCGCGGTCCTGGCCGGTCCGGTGATGGGCCCCTTCGCAATCCTGATGTCCCTGTCGATCCTCAGCAGCTCGGCGGCGTCGCTGCAGTCCACCTTCGTTTCTCCGGCGCGGACGCTGCTGGCCATGGGCCATTACCGGGCGCTTCCGGCCGGCTTTGGCCGGATCAGCCCGGCGCACAAGTCGCCGGGGTACGCCACCGTTGCCGCGGCCCTGGCGGCGGCGGGGTTCTATGCGGTCACCCGGGTTCTGTCCGAGAACGCCCTTTGGGACACCATCACGGCACTTGGCCTGATGATCTGCTTCTACTACGGCATCACCGCCTTGGCCTGTGTCTGGTATTTCCGGGCGTCAGCATTCAGTTCGGTGCGCAGCTTCCTGCTGAAATTCCTGGCTCCGCTCCTGGGCGGCGTCATCCTGTTCGTGATGTTCTTCAAAACCGCCAGCGATTCGATGGATCCCTCCTACGGTTCCGGCTCCTCAGTGGGCGGAGTCGGGTTGGTATTTGTGCTCGGCATGGGCGTGATCCTGCTTGGTGCGGTGCTGATGCTGCTCATGTACAAGGTGAACCCCGGATTCTTCCGCGGGGAGACCTTGCGCAAGGGCGTGTCCGAAGAAGTCCATTAGGAAACCCCACAGTCCGCAGGGGCACCGCAGCTTCCCCCGGCTGCGGTGCCCCTGTGTTTGGGGGCGGTGCCGTGTGTGGGAGCCGGTGCTGTGTTTTTTGGGGGCGGTACCAGGGGGAGCCGTACATCGTTCAGCAAAGCGGGCGGGCACGGATCACTGGGCGGAGAGAGACGTGGGCATGTGCCAGGTGTCTTCCCGAAGCGTGAGTGAATATAGAACCGTTGCGTGTGTTTGCTGATGTCTAAGAGTGGATGCGCTATTTGGTGCATCTGTGGTCGGTTGATGTAGGTCTATGTGGCCTAGTGGCAGCAAGAGCCCTTTGTACCAGTCGGACATTGAGGCGGGTCCCGTGCTTTTGGGTCCAGTATGCTCTCTCGGACCCAAGTGGCCTGTATGAGGGCGGTACCTCCGGTAGGTGCATGTTCGTGGCATGTGGACAAAGTCGGGCCAGGAGTGCGCGGTTGGTCCAATGTGAACGAGATACTCACCATTGCGTTCCGTTATGAAGGCTTGCTTTCTGCAGCCAGGCACGGGTGAAAGTAGGTGTTCCTCAGGGGTTTTCGGTCCGGATCAACATAGGGCGGTGGGGTGAACCACGGGATGCCTGAATCCATGGAAACGGTCCAGTTCCCCTGGTGGATCAGGTGGTGATGGAACGAGCACAGGAGGGCGCCGTTTCCGACGCCGGTGCCTCCTCCGTTTTCCCAGAAGGTGACGTGGTGGGCTTCGGTCCATGGCCCCGGAACCGTGCAGCCGGGAAAGGCGCAGCCGAGGTCGCGGGCATGCAGCGCCTTGCGTATATGCGGCGGGAACAACCGCGCAGCCCGGCCAAGATCCAAGATCTGTCCCTGCTGTCCCAGCACTGCAGGTATCAGGTCAGCGTCGCAGGCGAGCTGGCGGACCTCCTCAGCCGGGATAGGGCCGGAGAACGCTGCGAGTCCTGACCCCGGAAAGCGGGGGTAAGAATTCCGGGTGCTCGCGGTCCCACCCCAGTGGTCGCCTGATGGTCCGCAGGATGTAGTGCCGACCGGTGCATGGATACGGCGTGGTGGATTGCCGAAACCAACGTCGGAGCCGGCAGGGACACCGGGAACAGCATGACTATCGGAGCCGGCAGGGACACCGGGAACAGCATAACTATCGGAGCCGGCAGGGACACCGGGAACAGCACCGTGGCCAGAACCAGCAAAGTCGCCTGAGGCGCCGGCCAGTCCTGTCATCAATGACTCATAACTCATCGTCACCATCACTTGCGGACGCAGGCCGCCTGATGCAGGAAGGCCGCCGGCGGCGAGGGCAGCACGGACGGCACTGAGGAGTCCGTCAAGCAACCGCTGCGGCCGCGTTGGTACGGGCATCCGCGCCTCGCCGGTGGTCACCGGTTCTTCATTGACGACAGGGGCTACGGTGCGCGGGTTGGCAGTGCTGTTCATGGCGGTTGCAAGTGCCTCGTGCTGTGCATCGGTGCAGTAGATGTGAAGGTGACTCAGTCCGTTTCGGCGCCGGCCGGGGAAGATGCCCTGAAACCTTGCAAGCTCTTCCTCGCTGGGAGGTTGTTCCTGATCCAGCAGGGCCAGCCAGTGCCGGGTCGTGCGGACCAGGAAATCGTGGTCCTGCCGGGACGCGATGTCGGTCAACTGCTGCTCCATGGCCGCTAAAGTTTCCGGCTGCAACCGCGGCTGCGCCTCTTGAAGGGCATGGGCAATAAGCTCGGCGCCGGCTGCTGACAGGTCGCCGGCGGCACAGGCGGCGCTGAGCCGGGGAAAAGCAGGTGCCAAGGGTGCGCCGGACAATGTATCCGGCGGGAGGACGGTACCGGCCAGTTCCAGCCGTCGTCGTGCCTCTGAACGGGAGATACGCAACCGGGCCCGGAGGAAATCAGCCGTGCTGCGGAACTCGCGGAACCTGCTTCGGCAAACTGCGCTGGAGCCATTTCTGCCGACGGGCTCTGGGACAACAGGTTCGGCTAGGGGTTCTACCGCTCCGGGTCTCGCGGAAGGGGTGGAGAAGCCAGCCAAGGAGGAATCGACCCCGGCCGCTTCTGCAGCACGCCCGGATGAATCGATCCCATACGCGTTTGCCGGCCGGTGCCGGTCGATAGCACCCGCCAAGGCCAGTTGAAGGAACTGGACGGTGCGCGACAACTCTTCGACCCTGGCCGCGAGAACGGTGGCCTCTTCGAGGCCCAGAAGTTGCCATCCGTCGGAGACAACATCGCTGAGTTCACGTCCGGAAGCCAGGATTGCTTCAGCCTCGCGGACTACATCCGTTCCTAACCACCTCCCCAGATCCATCGTCCCGTCCGTCGCCACACGGGCCCCAATCCTCGGGGGCGGCGCAGCAGTAAAAGCGGTTTGCTCCGCCTGCACCGTGGGTTCCTCCGTCATGGGACCAGCCTGCCAGCCGGCCCCGATACAAGCTCAGATCTTTACCCGGTTGGGGACAAACATTGCCGCCCATGAGGGGAACTCCCTGCTGTGGAGGACCGACTGGGAAAGAATTCCCGGGTGCGTCAGGCAGCGGCGGCAGCAGCAGCGCGCAACCGGCGGTTACGCCGCGGCCCGCCAACCATGTCGACGGTCAGCATCACCAGTGCCAGCCACACCAGACCGAAGCCGGCCCAGCGTTCGGGTGGCATTGCTTCCTTGAATACGGTCAGCGCCAGGATGAACTGCAGGGTCGGTGCCAGGTACTGCAGCAGTCCCACTGTGGACAGCGGCAGCCGGCGGGCGGCTGCACCAAAGAAAATCAGGGGCACCGCAGTGATGACGCCGGAGGCCACAAGCAGCCAAAAATGCGCCGGACCGTTGGACGTCAGAGTTGCGGCACCGCTGACGGACAGCCAGATCATCACGCCGGCGGCTATGGGCGTCAGGACAGCGGTTTCAATGGTCAGGCTGGACACGGCGTCCACCCGGGATCCGATGCCCTTCTTCACCAGCCCGTAGAAACCGAAGCTGAAGGCAAGCGCCAGCGCGACCCACGGCATGGTGCCATAGGCCAGCGCCAGGACCAGAACGGCAATAAAGCCGACAGCCATGGCAGCCCACTGCAGCGGACGCAGCTTTTCCTTGAGCACCAGAACGCCCAGCAACACCGACACCAATGGATTGATGAAGTACCCCAGTGCCGCCTCAACGGCATGGCCATTGAGCACGGCCCACGAGTAGGTCAGCCAGTTCACGGCGATCAGGAGGGCGGCACCGGCCAGGATCCCCACGGTGCGGGGACTGCGGCCTGCGGCGAGCATCGGCTTCCAGGCCCGCATCACGGTCAGCAGGATGGCGCAGAACACCAGCGACCAGACCACGCGGTTGGCGACAATTTCCACCGCCCCCGCAGGCTTCAGCACCATGAAGTAGAGGGGCAGCAGGCCCCACAGCCCGTATGCTCCAACGCCGAACAGGATGCCGGGCAGATTCTCGCGGCCGGAACCGGCTGAACCGGCTGAACCGCCGGAACCGACAGAACCGGCAGAACTGCTAGAACCGGCAGGACCGCTGGGACCGGCGGATCCCGCAAGGCGGGCCGGATCGGCGTCGGGCTCGGCGTTACGCACGCCGCGGAGGGCGGGGACAGGCTTTGAGAAAGGCACGTGTCCATTAACACACCGATCCCCGGGACTATTCCCATCCTGTGAGGGGAACCGTTTAGACGGCGGCGAACCCGGCATTTAGAATAAATAACTGTGTGTTAATTGCGCACCTACGGATCTTTCGAAGAGAAGAAGGACTATCAGTGACTAACCCAGCCGCGGAGAGCGCCCAGCGTCCCTTGAGGGTCGCCATCATCGGTGCAGGCCCCGCCGGTGTTTACGCCGCCGACATCCTTACCAAGGCCGACCGGGACTTCGAGGTCAGCATTGACCTCTTCGACCAGTACCCGGCGCCCTACGGCCTGATCCGCTACGGAGTGGCCCCCGACCACCCGCGGATCAAGGGTATTGTCAACGCCCTGCATAAGGTCCTGGACCGCGGCGACATCCGCTTCCTCGGCAACGTGAACTACGGACGCGACCTGACGCTGACGGACTTCCGGCACTTCTATGACGCCATCATCTTCGCCACCGGCGCCATCAAGGACGCACCCCTGAATGTGCCCGGAGTGGACCTGGAGGGGTCCTTCGGCGGTGCCGACTTTGTCTCCTGGTATGACGGCCACCCGGACGTCCCGCGCGAATGGCCGCTGGACGCCAAGGAAGTTGCCGTGATCGGCAACGGCAACGTGGCCCTCGACGTCGCGCGCATCCTTTCAAAGCACGCCGATGACCTGCTCACCACGGAGATCCCGGCGAACGTCTACGAGGGCCTGAAGAAGTCCCCGGTGACGGATGTGCACATCTTCGGACGCCGCGGCCCGGCGCAGGTGAAGTTCACGCCCCTGGAACTGCGCGAGCTTTCGCACTCGCGCGACGTCGACATCGTCCTGTACCCCGAGGACTTTGAATTCGACGAGGGGTCCGATGAACAGATCCGCACGAACAACCAGACCAAAACCATGGTCAACACCCTGACCAACTGGTTGGTGGAGGAGCAGGACACCGGTGCCTCCCGCCGCCTGCACCTGCACTTCCTGCACAGCCCCGTGGAGATTTACGACGATCCCTCGGCGCCCGGCAAGGTGGCCGGAATGAAGTTCGAACGCACCGAACTGGATGGCACCGGCAACGTCCGCGGGACCGGCGAAATCGTGGACTACCCGGTCCAGGCCGTGTACCGGGCCATTGGCTACTTCGGTTCCGAGCTGCCCGAAGTAGGGTACGACGAGCGCCGCGGCGTGATCCCGAACGAGGGCGGCCGTGTGGTCAATGAAGACGGCGCCCCCGTGGCGGGCATCTACACCACTGGCTGGATCAAGCGCGGACCGGTGGGCCTGATCGGGCATACCAAGGGGGATGCGCTGGAAACCATCGGCTACCTGCTCGAGGACCGGATGAACCTGCCGGCAGCGTCGCACCCGGACCCCTCCTCGATCATCGAGCTGCTGGAAGAGCGCGGAGTTCAGTACACCACCTGGGAAGGCTGGCTGAAGCTGGATGCCTACGAGCGCAGCCTCGGCGCCTCCTACATCCACCCGGATCCGACGACGGGCGAGATCGTCCGCGAGCGTGTCAAGGTGGTTGACCGGGAGGAAATGACCCGCATCTCCCGCGGCGAGTAACCGCCCGAATCCATCCCGAATTACACTGGCCCCCGCCGGTCCGCGCATGGGAGCATGTCCACAAGACTGTGTCTCCTCATCAACGTGGATAGGCGGGGGCCGTGCGCATTGCAGCACGCACAGAACAATCCGGGCAATCCGGGATACTGCCGCGGGCGCTGGCAGAAACGTACCGGCGCGGGGCGTTCCGCGCCCATGAAGGCCTTGGTCCTGCCTCCGGTCCCGACCAGCCGTGGCTGGACCTGCTGAGGCCGTCCGTCCGAGAGTCCTGGCAGCGGTCGCTGATGCACCACGGGAACCCGGACATCTCCCACGCCGAACTGGTTTTCGACGACGCCGCCCTGCCGGACTACCGTGCCGCCCACCCCCTCGCCGCCGTCATGCAGGTGATCCGCCGCCTGTTGGTGGACCCGGCAACAGACTCCGGACTGCTGGTCGCCGTGGGCGACGAGCTCGGCCGGCTGCTGTGGGTCGACGGCGACGACGGTTTGCGGCGGCGTGCCGAGGGCATGCTTTTTGTCGCGGGTGCGGAGTGGTCCGAACGCACCGTCGGCACCAGCGCTCCCGGCACGGCACTGGCCACGGCAGCGGATGTGCAGATCGCGGGTCCTGAGCATTTCAGCCGGCAGGTCCACTCCTGGAACTGCACCGCTGTACCCCTGCGGGACCCGGGCACCGGACAGATCCTCGGCGTGGTGGACGTTACGGGGGGCCCCGACGCCGTTGCTCCGAACACGTTGGCGCTCATCCGTGCCGCAGTGACGGCGGCCGAGTCCGTGCTGCAGATCCGGGCCCTCGAGGAGCACCTGAATTCCCGCCCGACCGGCACTGCTGCGCAGCCCATTACGCGGACCTCAATGTCGGTGGCAACGGCTGCAGCAGCAGATTCAGCCGGGCACGCGTTGACCCCCTTCCGGCCTCTCAGCGGGACTTCGGCCACGAGTGGGACTGCTGTCACGGGCAGGACCCAGGCCCGGTCTTCGGCACTCGCCGCCAAGGACATGTTGCGGATCCTCGGACGTGACCGTGCCGAGCTCCTGCTGGCGTCCGGTCCGGGCATCCGGAACTTCCGGAC
Organism: Arthrobacter sp. Y3224198; assembly: GCF_059090025.1. NCBI lineage: Bacteria > Bacillati > Actinomycetota > Actinomycetes > Micrococcales > Micrococcaceae > Arthrobacter > Arthrobacter sp. Y3224198. Next base: position 102,857 of record NZ_JBNHFG010000003.1, on the reverse strand, counting down.
CGTGGAGCTGAGCGCAAGGCACAGCGAACTACTGACCGTCCTTGCCCTGCATCCGGAAGGCCTGACAACGGAAGACCTGGGCCTGCTGGCCTACCCCGAGGGAACCCCGCCGGGAACCGTCCGTGCGGAAATGCTGCGGCTGCGAAACTTTATGTCGGCACTGTCCGCAGCATCGGACGACGGCGGACCGCCGCAGCGGGCCCAGCCTGCGGCCGCCATGGCCACGGCAACAGCAACCCCCGGCACCGCAACCGACGACGCTGGAACCGACACCACCAAAACCGGCACCGCCACAACCGGCACCGCCACAACCGGCACCGCCACAACCAGCACCTTCACCGACGCCGGAACCGCCGGCACAGGAGCGATGGTTCCTTCTTCCCGCCCGTACCGGCTGCCCCGCCCCCTCCGGCTGGACGCGCAGGACGTCCTGGAGCAGATGGAGCGCGGAGCCTTCCGCCAGGGCCTGCAGCTTTACCGGGGGCCGGTTCTGCCCCGGTCGGACGCCCCGGCCGTCCGTGACCTCCGAGCCAGGGTTTCCGCCGTCCTGCGCGAAGCGGTCCTCACCGGTGCCGGCCCGGAAACGCTCCTGCAGTACCTGCAGCTGCCCGAAGCAGCCAACGATGTCGAGGCCTGGCGGCTCGCCCTGCGCTTGCTTCCAGCCCGCTCACCGCGCCGGGCAGCGATAGTGGCCGCGGTCGAGCGGATCGAACGGGAGCTCGCGTAAACGGACCGGGATATATCGGAGCAGGGGGAGCGGAGCAGAGACCCGGCACTGGGTAAGCCGCGCCATCAGGCCAACGACACCGGCCGAACCCGCCGCCCCGCAGCTTGGCCCGCTGGAAACCGGATGCAGGGTGCGGCAGAAGTTGCCACGCAACTGTACGACCGCCCCGCTGCTGAGGCCAGCAATCTGCTGAGGCCAGCAATCCGCTCAGGCCAGCAATCTGATGAGGCCAGCAATCCGCTCAGGCCAGAAATCCGCTCAGGCCGGCAATCTGCTCAGGCCAGAAATCCGGTCAGGCCAGCCGCTCAGGCCGGCAATCCGCCCGTGCCGTGACGTCCGCCCGCTCCGGCGGCCGCGACGGGCATTGCAACCTGGTTGCAACGTAGCGGCGCGTAGCGTCCTTTCCATCCGCACCCGACACCGACGTCGAACGCACAAGGAGCGCAAAATGACCGTTTATGCACAGCCGGGCACCGAAGGCTCAAAAGTCACCTTCAAGCCGAGGTATGAGAACTGGATCGGCGGGGAGTGGGTTGCCCCGATCAAGGGACAGTACTTCGAGAACGTTTCCCCGGTCACCGGAAAGCCGTTCTGCGAAGTTGCCCGTGGGACCTCCGAGGACATCGACCTGGCGCTGGACGCAGCACACAAGGCCGCAGGTGCGTGGGGCAAAACCCCGGTGGCGGAGCGGGCACTGATCCTGACCCGCATCGCGGACCGGATCGAGGCGAACCTCGAGATGCTGGCCGTTGCTGAAACCTGGGACAACGGAAAGCCGATCCGGGAAACCATGGCCGCGGACCTGCCGCTTGCCGTGGACCACTTCCGCTACTTTGCCGGCGCCATCCGGGCGCAGGAGGGCGGTATCTCCCAGATCGACGACAACACCACGTCCTACCACTTCCACGAACCCCTGGGTGTGGTGGGCCAGATCATTCCGTGGAACTTCCCCATTTTGATGGCCACCTGGAAACTGGCGCCCGCGCTCGCGGCCGGCAACGCCGTCGTACTCAAGCCGGCGGAACAGACCCCCGCGTCCATCCTGGTCCTGATGGAACTCATCGCAGACCTGCTCCCTGCCGGCGTGCTGAATGTGGTCAACGGCTTCGGCGTGGAGGCAGGCAAGCCGCTGGCGTCCTCCAACCGGATCCGGAAGATTGCGTTCACCGGTGAAACCACCACGGGCCGCCTGATCATGCAGTACGCCAGCCAGAACCTGATCCCGGTCACCTTGGAGCTGGGCGGGAAGAGCCCGAACATCTTCTTCGCCGACGTCGCCCGCGAAAACGACGCGTTCTACGACAAGGCCCTCGAGGGTTTCAACATGTTCGCCCTAAACCAGGGCGAGGTCTGCACCTGCCCCTCCCGCGCGCTCATCCAGGACTCCATGTACGACTCCTTTATGTCCGACGCCCTGGCCCGCACGGCGCAGATGGTGCAGGGCAACCCGCTGGACACCAACACCATGGTGGGAGCCCAGGCGTCCAACGACCAGCTGGAGAAAATCCTGTCCTACCTGGACATCGGCAAGCAGGAGGGCGCGAAGGTCCTCACCGGAGGCAGCCGTGCCCATCTCGACGGCGACCTGGCGGAAGGATTCTACGTCCAGCCGACGGTGTTCGAAGGGACGAACAGCATGAGGATCTTCCAGGAGGAGATTTTCGGCCCGGTGGTCTCGGTGACCCGGTTCTCCGACTACGGCGAGGCCCTGGCCATCGCCAATGACACCCTCTACGGCCTGGGTGCCGGCGTCTGGTCCCGTGACGGCAACACTGCCTACCGGGCCGGCCGCGACATCCAGGCGGGCCGCGTGTGGGTGAACAACTACCACGCCTATCCTGCCCACTCCGCCTTCGGCGGCTACAAATCCTCCGGCATCGGACGCGAAAACCACGCCATGATGCTGGACCATTACCAGCAGACCAAGAACCTCCTGGTCAGCTACGCCGAAAACAAGCAGGGCTTCTTCTAAGCACCACACGGTGCGCCTACGCTGAATTCCCCGTACCAACGATCGAATAGAGGATCGAATGGCCAGCATGCGAGCAGCAGTGGTGAACCAATTGGAGATCAATGCGGTGATGGACGAGCTGCGGCAGGGCCGGCTAGACGGCCGGGTGGTGGTGGGGTACTGATGGCTGCTGCACCGGCGACGACGATGGAGGCTGCTGCAGTGGTGCCCGGGGAAGACTTTTCCCGGGTGGCACTCAGCGCCGCCGCGCAGGAACTGCTGCGCAGCCTGCGGCAACAGCACGGCCCGCTGATGTTCCATCAGTCGGGCGGCTGCTGCGACGGGTCCTCACCCATGTGTTATCCGGCCGGGGAGTTCCTGACCGGTGACGCGGACGTGCTGCTGGGCGTCTTCGACTTGGACGGCGACGAACTGGAGTTCTGGATGTCGCGGGAACAGTTCGAATACTGGAAACACACCCACCTGACCGTCGATGTGGTTCCGGGACGCGGCAGCGGCTTTTCCGTTGAAGCGCCGGAGGGCAAACGCTTCCTCATCCGGTCCCGTCTGCTCGGCTAGCTTCCAGATAGTAAGCTGGCTGTTGAACCTGCCGTTTCGAACGGTAGGGTGCAAGTGGACGGAACTTATCGAGGCCCTTCAAGGGGCGGGAGAAGAGGAAGACCATGGTAAAGAAATTTGTATTCCTGGCCGGCATGGGTGTTGGTTACCTGGTCGGCTCCAAGGGCGGCCGCGAGAAGCTGATGCAGCTGTGGCAGGACCCGAAGGTGCAGGATACGGTGTCCCACGGCACGGAATGGGCCAAGGAAAAGGCTCCGGGCCTGCAGGAGAAGGTCACCGGCGCCGCCAAGGATGCAGCCTCCAAGGTCACCGGCTCGTCGGACTCGGGCAGCAGCCAGTCAAGCAGCACGGGCTCGGCGTCCGGTTCCACCAGCGCCAGCGGGGCCTTCACCAACGGCGGTGACCAGAAGATGTCTCCGGCGGAACCGCAGCCCGAGGCATAGCATCAGCCGGACCTAACTGCCTTCCCGGGCAGGCCGGCAGGATTCCAGGCCGGCGGGATTCCGGGAAGTGCGGCAGCCGGGTCCGGCCCGGCAGTACCGAAGCACGCAGTACCGAAGCACGCAGTATCTGAAGCACACAGTGCTGAAGGACAACGCACCGGACGGGTGGACGAAAGTCCACCCGTCCGGTGCGTTGTGCTTCCAAGGGCCGGTGCTTCCAAGGGCCGGAGCCCGGAGGGCCGTGCAGGGAGCTTCAGGGGCCGCCGCAGAACCGGCCGGGCCGCCGCAGAACCGGCCGGGCCGCCGAAGAACCGGCCGGACAGCTGCAAAACCCGGTGGTGCAGGCCGGAACCCGAGGGCAACCGGACTCGTTGGGTATGCAGGAGCCCGTCAGGACCCCCTATTCTCAGGAAAAAAATTCTCAGGAAAAAAATACCGGTGTCACATCGGGAAATGGGAATAGCAGGCGCCGGTACGTCGGTTATGTTCGGCTAGTATCGAGTGCCCGGAAAGAACACAACTACGGATTTGGAGTGTGAGCCGACAAGATGGCTACAGATTACGACGCACCGCGCAAGACTGAGGAAGATGCCGGCACCACCTCCTCCATCGAGGAGCTGCAGGCCCGGCGCACCGACAAGCAGTCTGCCGTAGTTGACGTCGATGAAGCCGAAGCGGCCGAAGGTTTTGAACTGCCCGGCGCCGATCTCTCCGGCGAAGAACTGCTTGTCCGGGTGGTACCGCCCCAGGAAGACGAGTTCACCTGCAACTCCTGCTTCCTCGTCCGGCACCGCTCCCAGCTGGCCGTCGAGAAGAACGGCCTGGCTTACTGCAAGGACTGCGAGGGCTGAGCAGCCCCGTCCGCAGCCGCCGCACCCTCCGAGGTCCGGCGGCTGCCTGTTTTAAGGGATAACGAGGAGAGTGGACATGGCGGGAACAACGACGGCGGTGCTGCTGGCCGCGGGTGCCGGCACGCGCCTTGGCCGCGGTCCAAAGGCACTGCTGCCTTTCCACGGCAGGCCTCTGATTGAACACCAAGTCCGGGTGCTGCGGGACGGCGGCTGCGACAGTATCCTGGCCGTGCTGGGGGCCGGCAGTTCGGACGTGCTGGCGGAAGCCCGGCTGCAGGACGCGGCGGTGGTGCGAAACCTCCACTGGCAGGAAGGCATGGGCAGCAGCTACCGCTGCGGGGTTGCTGCGGCATTGGACCGGTCCGCGGGCGCGGTGCTGGTGGCCTTGGTGGACCAGCCCGGCCTGACCCCCGCCGTCGTCGCCCGGCTTCTCGGCGCCGCGACGACGGGTCGCATCACTGCAGCGGGGTACCGGGACGAAAAAACGGGGACGCTGCGGCGCGGCCACCCGGTCCTGTTCGATGCCCCGCTCGCGGCCCGCAGCTTGGAGCCCCTTGCAGTCGGCGGTGACGCCCGCGGCGGTGACACTCACCGCAGCGGCGCCCCCGGCAACGGCGCCGCCGAGACGCCCGGCAGCGGCGCCACCGAGACGCCCGGCAACGCCTCCGCGGATGCAGGAGCCCGGGCGTTTTTGGCCGCGCACCCGGACCTGGTGGATGTCATTGACTGCTCCGACCTCGCCGACGGCAGGGACGTTGACACCGAACCGGACCTTGTCCTGTTAGACTGATGGCTTCGTAGGGGAGTATCCCGAAACGCCGATATCCGTCAACACGTGGAGCACCGACGCTCCGCCGGATTCAGCGGCCACCTGCAAAGGCTGGCGGGAGAGACCTATGCTCCTTCGGCATACCCTACGAAAGCAGATATTCCATGACTGTTTCCCCCTTGGTCTGGGGAGTGACCATTGTGGTCATCCTGGCCCTTCTGGCCTTTGATTACTTCTTCCACATCCGTAAGGCGCACATCCCTACGCTGAAGGAAGCGGCCATCTGGTCCTCCATCTACGTGGGCCTGGCCATCGTTTTCGGCATTGTTGTCTGGATCTTCGGCGGAGCCCAGATGGGCACCGAGTACTTCGCCGGCTACATCACCGAAAAAGCGCTCTCGGTGGACAACCTGTTTGTCTTCCTGATCATCATGGCGAGCTTCCGCGTTCCGCGTGAGGACCAGCAGAAAGTCCTGCTCTTCGGCATCGTGTTCTCGCTGATCGCCCGCACCGCCTTCATCCTTCTTGGTGCGGCACTGATCAACTCCTTCTCCTGGGTCTTCTACATCTTCGGCCTGATCCTGCTGATCACGGCGGGCAATCTGCTCAAGCCGGAAAGCACCGAGGGCGACGACGAAGCCAACAACTTCATCATCCGGCTCGCCAAAAAGATCTTCCACACATCCGATCAGTACGACGGCGACAAGCTGTTCACCATGGAGAACGGCAAGCGTGTCCTCACCCCGATGCTGCTGGTCATGGTGGCCATCGGCGGTACCGACATCCTCTTCGCGCTCGACTCCATCCCGGCGATCTTCGGCCTGACGCAGAACGTCTTTATTGTCTTCACCGCCACGGCCTTCTCCCTGATGGGCCTGCGCCAGCTGTACTTCCTCATCGACGGTCTGCTGGACCGCCTGATCTACCTCAGCTACGGCCTGGCAACCATCCTCGCCTTCATCGGCGTCAAGCTGGTCCTGCACGCCCTGCATGAAAACACCCTGCCCTTCATCAACGGCGGCGAGCACGTTTCGGTCATCGAAATCACCACCGGACTCTCGCTCTCCGTCATTGTGGGCGTCCTGGCAGTGACCGTTATCGCGTCCCTGGTCAGCCCGGCGGGCAAGGCCATGACCGCCGTCAACAACGCACGCCGCCATGCGGATGCCTACCTGGACCTCTCCTACACTGCGGACCCCGCCGAGCGGGAGCGCGTCTACAAGGCACTGTGTGATGAGGAGCAGGACATCCTGAAGATGGACATCAAGTACCGCGACAAGGTCAAGGACATCGAGGAGATCCGCGAAACCGTGGCCCGCGCGCACAGCGAGCACGAGCGCTACCTCTCCCGCTAGGTTAACCCTGCCGGAAACCGGCGAACAGCGGCAGGAATGCCCGGGCAGCGAGACCGCTGCCCGGGCGTTTTGCTGCCCTATGCCGTCCCGGCACGGGCGGACCTACGTTTCCTGCGGGTGCATCCGCGTCCCGCGGCCTGCTGCCGTCATCCGTGCACCGGCGCGGCGGACCGCAAGTCCCAGGCAGGCACCGGACACCAGAGCCCCGAGGCCGCCGGCGGCAAGGTCGCCCATGGTGTCCCCATAGCCGACATTGATCCGCTCATCAATAAACGCGTTGCCCCACCACTCGCCAATCTCCCACAGGACGCTCAGCGCCAGGCCCAGGGACAGGACCAGCACGGGCACCACCAGTGGCAGTGAGCGCGAGGGGCGGTGCGGGCGGCGGACGGCAGGGACGGCATTGAACTGCACCAGCAGGAAGTACGCCATAGTGGCGAGCACACCCGTTGCCGCGCAATGGATCACCAGGTCCCACCAGGAGATCCGGGCGTACAGGTCCGCCACGCTGCTCCAAGCTGCGAGCAGCAGCACCAGGCCGTAAGCGGTGTCGAACCCGGGAATCACGTCCAGGCTCCGGGCTACCAGCAGGCCCAGCAGCACCAGCAGGAACAACGCTGTCTCCACCGGCCCGAGCAGCACGAGCGCAGCAACAGTGCTGAGGATTCCCACGGCACGCACCACGTCCGCGACAACTTCCCCCCGGGTCTCCGGCGGCCGGAGCAGTGCATCAATCATCCTCATACGGTAGCCCGCCGCGCGGAACGGCAGGAGGGGGAGCACCAAACCCGGGCCGGGCCGGGGAGCGGCCCGCGCTAAACTCGGCCCATGCCCCCTGAGCTTCCGCCCGTGACCGTGGTGATCCCGTGCCGCAACGATGCCGTGCTGCTGGAGGCCTGCCTGCAGTCGCTGGCCGGACAGACCGTGGCCCCGCAGGAAATCGTGGTGGTGGACAACAACAGCACCGATGCCAGTGCGGAAACGGCACAACGGTTCGGTGCCCGGGTGGTCTTTGAACCTATGCGCGGCATCCCCGCCGCGGCCGGCGCCGGATACGACGCCGCGGCCGCCACCTGCGACCCGGCAACGGACGCGATTATTGCCCGGTGTGACGCCGACTGCGTCCTTCCGGCCGACTGGGTTCAGCGAATAGCGGAATCCTTCGCCGCGGATCCTGCACTGGAGGTGCTGAGCGGCCCGGGGGTGTTCTACGGAATGCCGCCGCGGATCGGGCGATTGGTCTCCCGCCTGTACCTGGGTTCCTACTACCTGGCGATGGGGTCGGCGCTGGCCCACTGGCCGTTCTTCGGGTCCAACCTGGCAATGCGGGTGCGCACCTGGCAGGAGGTCAGCGCAGAAGTGCACCGGGACGATGCGGAACTGCACGACGACGTCTGCCTGAGCTTCCATCTGGGCCAGGGCCGGCACTGCCGCCGGGATCCGGGCCTGGTGGTGGGCATGGCGCCGCGGGCGGTGCAAACCCGGGCCAATCTGGTCCTGCGGTTCCGCCGCGCCTTCCACACCCTGGTCTCGCACTGGCCGCAGGAGTATCCGTGGGTGCGCTGGGGCCGCAGGATCAGTGCGCTTCGGGGTAGAGCAGCGGCAACTGCAGGACGAGCCACGGGCTGAAGGCCCACGGGGTGAGCCGCACGGCCGGGACGAGCTGCGCGGGGTCGGCCCACTGCCAGTCCATGACCTCGTCCGCCGCCGGCACAGGGTCGGCGTCGGCCACTGCGGTGTAGACCGGGCAGATCTCGTGCTCCACAATCCCGGACGCGTCCACGGCGCGGTAGCGGAAGTCCGGAAGGCGCAGCGTCAGGTCGCGGACCTGCAGGCCCAGCTCACGCTCCGCGCGGCGCCGGACCGCATCCTCATTGGCTTCGCCGGGCCCCGGGTGCCCGCAGAACGAGTTGGTCCACACTCCGGGCCAGGTCAGCTTGGACAGTGCGCGCCGGGTCACCAGCAACTGGCCGCTTCGGTTGAATACATGCGTGGAGAACGCCAGGTGGAGCGGTGTGTCGGTGGTGTGCACACTCGCCTTGTCCCGGGTCCCGAGGGCACGGCCGTCATTGTCAACCAGAACCACCTGTTCTGCGCGGCCTGTCATTTCTTCCACTGGTCCCATACGTGTTTACTTTACCTATGCAGACGCACCCCCCGCTCGAGCTGTCCACCGGCCAGGAGCTTGTTGAAGCTGTCCTGGACCGGTTCTTCGAACAGGCCAAGGCACGGGCTGCGAAGCTCGGATCCAGCTACCTGTCCCTGTGGCAGGCCCTGGAGGAATCCACCGCCGGCGGGAAGCGGGTGCGGCCGCGCAGCCTGCTGACTGCCTTCCTGCATCTGGGCGGGACCGATACGCGGGCCGCCGCACACGTGGGCGCCGCATTTGAGCTGCTGCATACCGCCCTGATTGTGCACGACGACGTCATTGACCTGGATTTCTCCCGCCGGGGCCACGCCAACGTTTCCGGCGTCTACCGGGACCTGGCTTCCGCCGTGGGCGCCGGGGACGGAGCGGCACGGCACCGCGGCTTATCTGCCGGCGTAATCGCGGGGGACCTGGCCCTGACCGGCGCCTTCCGCCTGCTCGACGGCGCCGGGGTGGGGGAGGACCTGCGGCAAAGGCTGGCGGAGATCCTCGATGACGCCGTCTTCGCTTCGGCCGGCGGTGAACTGATCGACGTCGACTTTTCCTTCCACCCGGGCGCCCCGCCAATCGACGAGATCCTGCACATGGAGCGGCTGAAGACCGCGGTCTACTCCTTCGAAGCGCCGCTGCAGGCCGGTGCCGTGCTTGCGGGAGCATCGGACGACGTCGTTTCCACGCTGGGCCTCTACGGCCAGGACATTGGCATCGCGTACCAGGTGGTGGATGACCTGCTGGGCGTGTTCGGCAAGGAGAGTGCCACCGGGAAGTCCAGTTTCTCCGACCTGCGCGAGGGCAAGCGCACCGTCCTGGTGTCCTACGCGGCAGGTCAGCCGGAGTGGGCAGAGCTCTCCGGCCTGCTCGGCAACCCGGAACTGACGGTCCGTGATGCCGCCCGTGCCCGGGAACTGCTGGTGTCCTCCGGGGCCCGGGACCATGCCCGCTTCCTGGTACAGGAATATGCGGACCGGGCCCGGCAGCACCTGGACTGCCCCGCGGTCACTCCCGGGCTGCGCGCCGCCCTGACGGCCGTGGTGGACGACGCCGTGAACCGGGGACACTAGGACGTGGCGGCAGTACAGGGCCTTGCCCTCTACAACACCGTGTCCCGGCAGATCTCGGCCGTACTGATCCGCAACTACTCGACGTCGTTCGGGTTGGCGTCCCGGCTGCTGGCCGCCCGGACGCGGATGCAGATTGAGACCATTTACGCCCTGGTCCGGCTGGCAGACGAAATCGTGGACGGGGTGGCCGCGGCCGCGCAGCTGTCCCGCCGGGACGTCGGGTTGCTGCTTGATGAGCTGGAAGCCGACACGGAGCGCGCCTTGCGCACGGGCTACAGCACCAACCTGGTGGTGCACGCCTTTGCGCTGACCGCCCGCCAGACCGGCATCGGCACCGACCTCACCCGTCCGTTCTTTGCCTCCATGCGGGCAGACCTGGACCAGGCAGAGCACACGCAGGCCAGCTTCGACGAGTACGTCTACGGGTCCGCCGAAGTGGTCGGCCTGATGTGCCTGCAGTGTTTCCTCTGCGGCAGGACCTTGCCGGATGATCAGGCCAAGCGGCTGCGCGAAGGTGCCCAGCGGCTGGGGGCAGCCTTCCAAAAGGTCAATTTCCTCCGGGACCTGGCGCAGGACTTTGAAACCCTGGGCCGCAGCTATTTCCCCGGCATCACCGTCGCCGCGTTCAGCGAAGCGGACAAGAACCGGATCCTGGACGGAATCGATGCGGACCTGGTGGTCTCCGGTGCCGCCGTGGCCGAGCTGCCGCCGGCCTGCCGCGCCGCCGTCGCCCTGGCGCAGGACCTGTTCAGCGAACTGGCCCGCCGGCTGCGGAACACCCCCGCCGAAGAACTGAGAACCACCCGCATCCGGGTGCCCAACCCGGTCAAGGCCCGCATTGCCGCCCGTGCAGTCCTCACCCGGCGCACGGCGGCCCGGCCCGCGTCCGCACGCAACGGAAGGCAGGCATGAGCAGCAGCAGACCACGTACCGCCATTGTGATCGGCGGCGGGATCACCGGACTGGCCACGGCAGCACTGCTGGCTCGGGAGGGCCTGGCCGTCACCGTGCTGGAGAAACAGCCGGAAACCGGCGGCCGGGCCGGCAGCTGGGAAACCGGCGGGTTCCGCTTTGACACCGGGCCGTCCTGGTACCTGATGCCGGAGGTGTTTGACCACTTCTTCCGGCTCCTCGGGACGTCCGCAGCAGATCAGCTGGACCTGGTGCAGCTGGATCCGGGGTACCGGGTCTTGTTCGAAGACACACCCGAACCCGTGGACATCGCCGCCACCAGGGAAGCCAACATCGCCTTGTTCGAGTCGCTCGAACCGGGCGCGGGGGACCGGCTGGCCGAATACCTCGAATCAGCCGAAGAGGTCTACGGGATGGCGAAGAAACGCTTCCTGTACTCGACGTTCGCCTCGTTCCTGCCGCTGCTGCGCGCGGATGTCCTGCGGCGCGGACCCCGGCTGGCCCGGCTCCTGCTCGAACCCCTGAGCACCTTCGTGGCCAAACGCTTCACCGACCCGAGGATCCGCCAGATCCTCGGTTATCCCGCCGTGTTCCTCGGCTCCTCGCCGTTCACCACGCCCAGCATGTACCACCTGATGAGCCGGCTCGACCTGGCGGACGGCGTGCTGTATCCCATGGGCGGTTTCAACCGGATTGTCTCGGTGATCGGCGACCTGGCCCGCGCGGAGGGCGCCAAGGTCCTCACCGGAGCCGAGGTTACCCGGATCCGTACCGCGGATACCGGGCGGCGCCGCCCGCAGGCCGCCGGCGTCGACTACCGCGATGCGGACGGAATGGTGGCGTCGCTGGACGCGGACCTCGTGGTCTCCGCAGCGGACCTGCACCACACGGAAACCACCCTGCTGCCCGCGTCCCTGCAGACGTACCCGGAGAAATACTGGCAGCACCGGGTTCCCGGGCCGGGCGGGCTGCTGCTGCACCTCGGTGTGAAGGGCGAGCTTCCCCAGCTGCAGCACCACACACTGCTGTTCACCAAGGACTGGGAAGCGAATTTCGAGCAGATTTTCGGGAAGACCCCCTCGGTCCCGGATCCGGCGTCCCTCTACGTCTGCCGGCCCAGCGCCACCGATCCGGAAGCGGCACCCGAAGGGCACGAAAACCTGTTTGTGCTGGTGCCGGTTCCTTCCGACCCCTCCCTGGGTGCCGGCGGCATCGACGGCGCGGGTGATCCGCGGATCGAAAAGATGGCCGACGCCGTGATCGGCCAGATTTCCGAGTGGGCCAACATCCCGGACCTGGCCGAACGGATCATCATCCGGCGAACGGTGGGGCCGCAGGACTTTGTCACCGACCTGAATTCCTGGCGCGGCACCCTGCTGGGCCCGGCGCACATCCTCAAGCAAAGCGCCTTCTTCCGCGGCACCAACGCGAGCCGGAAGGTGGAGGGGCTGCTCTACGCGGGCGGGTCCACCCTGCCGGGGATTGGCCTGCCGATGTGCCTGATCAGCGCCGAACTCGTGCTGAAGCGGCTGCGCGGGGAGACCGGTACAGAGGCGCTGCCGGAGCCGGCCCCGTGGTCCCCGGCCCCGCTTCCGGTCCCCGGGGCGGACGCCTGATGGCTGTCCTGTACCTGCTGTTCCTGCTGCTGTCCCTGGGGTGCATGGTGCTGCTGGACCACCGGTTCCGGCTGTTCTTTTTCGCCGATGCCCGCCGTGCCGCCGTCGTGCTCGCCATCGGTGTCCTCTTTTTCACCGGGTGGGACCTGGCCGGCATCGGCAGTGACATCTTCTACCGGGGCGAGACCCCGTTTATGCTCGGCCTGACCCTGGCCCCGCATCTGCCGGTGGAGGAGATCTTCTTCCTGGCCTTCCTGTGTTACCTGACCATGGTGGTGTTCGGCCTCATCCGGCTGGTGGCGGAACACGCCCGACGGCGTCCGTCCGGTGGGCCCGGTGCGCAACGGTCCGGTGAGCGGGCGGGTATGGCGGAACGGGGTGTGCCGGAACGTACCGGGCCTCAGAGTGAGGGGCCCCGGCAGTGACCTACTGGACCCTCAACGCCTTTTTCCTGCTTCCCGCAGCAGCCGTGTGCGCGGCGGCGCTGCTGTACCGCCGGCGTCGTCCGCGGTTCTTTGCCGCGGCGTCTGCGGTCACCGCCGTTGTCCTGCTCGTCCTGACGGCGGTCTTCGACAACCTCATGATCCGCGCAGGCCTGTTCTGGTACAACGAGGACCGGATTTCCGGGGCCTTCGCCGGCGCCGCCCCGCTGGAAGATTTCGCCTATCCGCTGGCCGCTGTGCTGCTGCTGCCGGCGCTCTGGGTCCTGCTGCCCGGGCGGGCACCGGCACCCGGCGGGCCGGCCCCCATCACTAAGGAGAATCCGTGAGTACCGGCGTCACCCGTACGGCCGGCAGCACCCTGCGCATGCTGCTGGTTTCGTCCCGCCCGCTGTCCTGGGTGAACACCGCGTACCCCTTTGCCGCGGCCTATCTGCTCACTACCGGCCGCATCGATGCCGCGTGGGTGATCGGCACGCTGTACTTCCTGGTGCCGTACAACCTGGCCATGTACGGCATCAATGACGTTTTCGACTACGAGTCGGACCTGCACAATCCGCGCAAGGGCGGCGTGGAGGGCGCGGTGCTGGACCGCAGCTTCCACCGCATCACCCTGTGGGCGGCGCTGGCCACCAACGTGCCGTTCCTCGTGGCACTGGTCCTGCTGGGCAGCCCGTTGTCCTGGCTGGTGCTTGCCGTCAGCGTTTTCGCCGTGATCGCCTACAGTGCGCCGGGGCTGCGGTTCAAGGAGCGTCCGTTCCTCGATTCAATGACGTCCAGCACCCACTTCGTCAGTCCTGCCGTCTACGGGCTGGTCCTCGCCGGTGCGGAGTTTACCCCGGGCCTGTGGGCCGTGCTGGGGGCGTTCTTCCTGTGGGGCATGGCCAGCCAGGCCTTCGGCGCGGTGCAGGACGTGGTTCCGGATAAGGAAGGCGGCATCGGCTCCATCGCCACGGTGCTCGGTGCCCGGACGGTGGTGTGGGTGGCCGCGGCGGCATATCTGGCAGCCGGCCTGCTGATGCTGCTCACCCCGTGGCCGGCAACCCTGGGCGGCCTGCTGGCACTGCCCTACATCCTCAACCTCGTACCGTTCCTGCGGATTACCGACGCCGGGTCCGCGGCGGCCAATGCCGGCTGGAAACGGTTCCTGAAACTGAACTTCCTCACAGGTTTCCTCGTGACGATGCTGATCATCTGGTACTGGCCCGCCCGGTAAGGGCACCGGCGGGACCTGCCCGGGGGCGTGCGTCCGCCGAATGTGCAGATAACGGGGTTATCCGTATCGATTGACCCCGTTATCTGCACACTGGGCGCGGCAGTGGACGGCAGCACCGGCACATTCCACCACCGGTACAGTCCGACTACAGACACATTCCAGAACAGGCACATTCCGACGACAGACGCAGCAGCGGCCGGCCCCCGAAGGGACCGGCCGCTGCTGCAGCACTGCGTTACCGCGCTATGGGGGAATTACTCCGCAACGCCGACGAACTCGGCCTTTTCGTTGGCCGTGGTCTCGCCCTGTGCCAGGGAGAGGCGCAGCTTCTCGCCGAGGGTCGCGTCAACGTTAGTCCAGTACTGGATCGCCGCTTCGCGGATGTGCGGACGCTGCACACCGGAGATGGCGCCGGTGATGGTTTCCAGGAAGCGCTCCTTGGCGGCGTCGTCGTAGACCTCGCGGTACAGGGTGCCGGCCTGGACAAAGTCGCTGTCCTCGGAGTGCAGGGTCTGCGCGGAACGCACCAGGGCGCCGTCGCTCTCCCAGCTGCCCGCGCCGGCCAGCGCAGCGTCGGCCACCGGGCCGCCGAGCGTGTTCGGTGCGTAGACCGGGGTCTGAGGGGAGTTGTAGGAGAAGCGCATGGCGCCGTCCTGCGAGTAGTTGTTCACCGGGGCCTTGGGGGCGTTGACCGGCAGCTGGTTGTAGTTGGCGCCCACGCGGTAGCGCTGGGCATCCGGGTAGGAGAAGATGCGGGCCATCAGCATCTTGTCCGGGCTGGCGTCGATGCCGGGAACCAGGTTCGCGGGGGACAGGGCAACCTGCTCGATCTGCGCGAAGAAGTTCTCCGGGTTGCGGTTCAGGGTGTGGGTACCCACCTTGATCAGCGGGTAATCCGCGTGCGGCCAGACCTTGGTCAGGTCGAACGGGTTGAACCGGTAGGTCTTGGCATCTTCGTACGGCATGACTTGGACGTGCAGGTCCCAGGACGGGAAGTTGCCGGCGGCAATGTTCTCGTACAGGTCGCGGCGGTAGTAGTCCGCATCCGCACCGGCAATGCGCTCGGCCTCGGCACCGGTGATCTCGTGGTTGCCCTGGTTGGACGTGAAGTGGTACTTCACCCAGAAGCGCTCGCCCGCAGCGTTGATCCACTGGTAGGTGTGCGAGCCGAAGCCGGGCATTTCACGCCAGGAGCGCGGGATGCCGCGGTCGCCCATGAGGTAGGTGACCTGGTGGGCGGACTCGGGGGAGTTGGTCCAGAAATCCCACTGCATGTCCGCGTCGCGCAGGCCGGAGCCCGGCAGGCGCTTCTGCGAGTGGATGAAGTCGGGGAACTTGATGCCGTCGCGGATGAAGAACACCGGGGTGTTGTTGCCGACGATGTCGTAGTTGCCCTCGGTGGTGTAGAAACGCAGCGCGAAGCCGCGGACGTCGCGCCAGGTGTCGGGGGAGCCCATTTCACCGGCCACGGAGGAGAACCGCTGGACGGTCTCGGTGACGGCGCCGGGCTGGAAGACCGCCGCGCGGGTGTACTTGGAGACATCTTCGGTGACGGTGAACTCACCGAATGCGCCGCCGCCCTTGGCGTGCACGATGCGCTCCGGAATCCGCTCCCGGTTGAACTGCGCCAGCTTCTCGACCAGGTAACGGTCGTGGAGGGCAATGGCGCCGTCGGCACCGGTGCTCAGCGAGTGTGCGTCGCTGGCAACCGGGGTACCGGTCTGCGTGGTGGTGAAGTTGGACATACTTGTTCTTTCTCTGGTGCTGACAAAAGGGTGAAGAAGCTTAGGAGGACTACGTGGCTGCAGCGGCGCAGTCTGTGCAGATCCCGCGGTAGAGCACATCCGCAATCTGGATGGTCATACCGTGTGTGTTCCCGGGGGTGAGGCAGGGGGCGTGGCCGACGGCGCAGTCCACGTCCTCGATCCGCCCGCATTCGGTGCAGACCGCGTGGTGGTGGTTGTCGTTCACGCGGGTTTCGTACCGGGCCGGGGAGTTGGGCGGTTCGATTTTCCGCACCAGTCCGGTTTCGGCCAGGTCCGCCAGGATCACGTAGACCGACTGCACCGTAATGTCGGGCAGTTCGGTGCGGACGGCCGCTGCGACGTCGTCCGCCACCGTGTGCGGCGCGGCGTCGACGGCCCGGAGCACGGCCAGGCGCTGTTTGGTGACCCGGCGGCCGTGCGCGCGCAGCTCAGCGGACCACCGTGCGGTGGTCTCCTCTGCTGCTGCTGCTGTCCCGGTCATGGCACCCATCCTACACTTATTCTGAGTTACTCATAATAAGTCCCGCCTTACTTGCCGCGGCCACGGGTAGGCTGGGCCGGGAAGGCCATATCCGGCGACACAGGGAAGCAGGGCAGGACAGTGTCGGCAGCAGACGCACGAACGGAATTCCAGCGCGTGAGCGTGGAGGGCATGCAGGGAGACGTGCAGGTGGACCTGCGCACCTACCGCCGCTACGACGACGCCGGGACGCCTGCC
Source organism: Arthrobacter sp. Y3224198 (assembly GCF_059090025.1). Lineage (NCBI taxonomy): Bacteria > Bacillati > Actinomycetota > Actinomycetes > Micrococcales > Micrococcaceae > Arthrobacter > Arthrobacter sp. Y3224198. Next base: position 86,304 of record NZ_JBNHFG010000003.1, on the reverse strand, counting down.
TGGCCCGGACATTCCGCTGAGGTGGTGCTGGTGCATGGAATCGGCGCCTCGGAGCGGTACTTCGGACCGCTGATCTGGGAACTGGCACGGTCAGCCACGGTGCACACCCTGGAACTTCCCGGCTTCGGCACGGCGCCCAAACCCGGCCGCCGGCTGCAGATGGAAGACTTCGGCCGGATTGCCGTCCGGGCCCTTGACGCCGCGGGGATCCGCGGTGCCCAATGGGTGGGTCATTCAATGGGCTGCCAGGTGGTGGTGGAGATGGCGCTCGCTGCCCCGGAGGCGGCGTCCTCCATTGTGCTGCTGGGCCCGACCATCAATAACGCGGAACGCTCCGCACCCCTGCAGGCGCTGCGCCTGCTGCAGGACTGCCTGGGCGAGCCGCCTGCCGTCAATGCAATCCTCGTCAGCGACTACCTGCGTGCCGGCCCGCGCTGGTACCTGAAGACCCTGCCGGTGATGATCCGGCACCGGGTGGAGGAGCGGATCCGGGAGGTGCAGCCCCCGGTCCTGCTGGTGCGCGGCGGCAAGGACCCGGTAGTACGGGCGGACTGGCTGGCCCGGTTGGCCGCAGCCCGGCCCGGCACGCGTACCGTGGAGCTGCCCGGCCAGCCGCACGTCCTGATGTACACCCGTCCGGTGGAAACCGCAGCCCTGGTGCGCTCGGCGGTCCCGGCACGGTGACGCACGGGTCTGCCTCGGGACGGGCCGGAGAAAGCGGTGTCCCCGGAGGCGGAGCGGGACCCGCCCGGGAAGCCGGCCCCGGTGTCCGCCCGCGGCGCAGGGGACGGCTTTTCAGGTGGGCACGTGTTGCCGGCGGCTGGGCATCGGACTACGCCTACGTGGGCTACTGGCAGGTGAGGAACTTCCTGCTGCGCCGGAACCCGTCTGCCTACCTGCACCCGGACGGGCCGCCGCGGGCTCCGGTAGTGCTGATCCCCGGTGTCTACGAGAACTGGCAGTTCCTTCGGCCGCTGGCGGACTATCTGTTCGAGCGGGGGCACCCGGTCCACACGGTGGCACCGCTGGGCTACAACCGCGGAGTCATCGGTGACGCGGCGGTGCTGGTGGAGCGCTACCTCGTGGAGCAGGACCTGCACCGAGTACTGGTGGTGGCGCACAGCAAGGGCGGGCTGATCGGCAAGCACCTGATGACCCTGCCCGAGGGTGGCCGCCGGGTGGACCGGATGATCGCGGTCAACACGCCCTTCTCCGGGTCCGTCTACGCCAATCTGTTTCCGCTGGCCAGCATCCGCGCCTTCTCGCCCCGGAACCCGTTCCTGCAGCAGCTGCTGCGAAACGAGGGCGTCAATACCCGGATCACCTCCGTCTACAGCAGCTTCGATCCGCATATTCCGGCCGGCAGCCACCTGGCCGGTGCGAAGAACATCCAGCTGGAGACGATGGGCCATTTCCGGCCCATCGGGGACTCCCGGCTGCTGGAGGTGCTGGAGCAGGACCTGGGCGACGCCACGGGGTAGCGGAAGGCCGCCGGCACCGGGGGCGGGGAACGCTCGGATCTCCAACGCCCGGCCCCGGGCCCCGAGAAACTCAGGAAGCGGAACCTCAGGAAGCGCCGCGCGCCAGTGCCTGCTCAACCGCCGCCGCCGAACCGTCCCGCCAGGGTTCCCCGTGCCCGGTCAGCAGCAGCGGGGCATCGGTTTCGGCCAGCAGGGACAAGGAGGCGAGCGCCTGGCCGCTGTCCGCCGTCGCCGCTCCGGAAACAATCTGCGGGCCCCTGGCCCCGGTATAGGGATCAAGCGTGACCAGTGAATCACCGCTGATCAGCGTCCCGCGGTCCGGGTAGTGCAGGGCCACATGGCCGGCCGTGTGCCCGGGCGTGTAGAGGATCCGGGGCGTGCCGGGCAGGGCGGCGCCGGATTCCCCGGTCAGGCTGTGCACGTCGGTGACGCCCCGGACGTTCAGCGCGCCGGCCAGGGTCATGGCACCGAGCACCGGAACCGCCCGGGGATGGCGCACGGGGTAGGCAAAGCGGTTGTTCTCGTGCAGGTACCGGTAGGGGTGTGCGGCAATGTACCGGTCAGCATCGTGGACCAGGATGGGTGTGCGGTACTCCTGCCGGAGCCGGGCCGCCGTGCCCACATGGTCGAAGTGCGCGTGGGTCAGGACCAGGGCGCGGATGTCGCCGGGTCCGTACCCCAGTTCATCCAGGGCGCCGGTGAGGTGCGGCCACATCCCGGGCAGGCCGGCGTCGATCACGGCCACGCCGTTGTCATCCTCGACCAGATACACGTTGACGTAGGCGTGCTCGATCCGGTGGATTCCGTCGGCAACGCTGCGGGTAAACACTATGAAGTCCTCCTGCGGTGGAAACGGAAAGCGAACCGTCCCCATCCTAAGCATGCTTCGCATTCATCTGCGTGCGTGGTGCGCCGGATCTCCGCGGCCGGCCCCTAGACTGCTTTGGTGCCACGACTGCTCGCCGACCTCACCCCCCTGCGGGAAAGCCCCGAATACCGCCGCCTCTGGACCGGAACGGCGCTCTCCGCCGTCGGCACCCAGCTGACCCTCGTAGCGGTGAGCCTGGAAATCTACGAGCTGACGGCGTCGAGTTTCTACGTCGGGCTGCTGGGACTGGTGGGCCTGGTGCCCCTGGTGTTGGCCGGGCTGTACGGCGGGTCGGTGGTGGACGCCTACGACCGGCGCAAGGTGGCGCTGTTCTCCTCCCTGCTGCTCTGGGGCAGCACCATCGGCATTGCGGCACAGGCGTGGGCTGAAGTGGGCAACGTCTGGCTGCTGTACTTCCTGGTGGCCGTCAACGCCGGCGCCGGAGGGCTGAACCAGCCGGCACGCAGCGCCATCATCCCGCGGCTGGTCCGCCCCGAACTCCTCCCCGCCGCCAATGCGCTGAGCATGATCACCTTCGGCCTGGCCATGACCGCCGGCCCGCTGCTGGCAGGGGTGCTGGTGGCCCGGGTGGGTTACGGCTGGACCTACACCATCGACGTCGTCACATTCACCGCCGCCATGTGGGCCCTTTACCGGCTCCCGCCCATGCCCCCGGTTGGCAAGGTGCAGAAAGCCGGCCTCGGATCCGTGCTGGAAGGCTTCCGGTTCCTGGGCACCCGCCCCAATATCCGCATGACCTTTGTGGTGGACCTGTGCGCCATGGTCTTCTCCCAGCCCCGGGCCCTGCTGCCAGCCATCGGTGCGCTGATGCTCGGCGGCGGCGCCACGACGGTGGGGGTGCTGCTGGCCGCCACCGCGGTGGGCGCCTTCCTGGCCGGGCTGTTCTCCGGTCCGCTGGGACTGGTCCGCCGGCAGGGTCTGGCGGTGCTGTGGTCCGTGGCGGCCTGGGCGTTGTCTGTGGCGGCATTCGGCGTGGTGGTGGTGCTGGCCGGGCACAACGACGGCGACGTGCCGTCCCGCTGGCTGATTCCCGCAGCCGCGGCCATGGCCTGCGCCGGGATTGCAGATTCCATCAGCAGCGTGTTCCGCTCCACCATCCTGCAGGCCGCCACCCCGGATGCCATGCGCGGCCGGCTGCAGGGCGTGTTTGTGGTGGTGGTGGCCGGCGGACCGCGGCTGGGGGACCTGGTGGCCGGCCTCGATGCCTCCTTCCTGGGCGAGGGGTGGGCGGCGGTGGCCGGCGGACTGGTCTGCCTGGCGTTGGTGGCCGTGCTGGCCCGCACCCAGCCCCGGTTCGCCCGCTACGACGCACTGCACCCCGAACCCTGAGGCCCCGCGGAACAGCAGCGGCACCTTCTGCGTTGAATTAAGCGGACTCAACGTAAGCTGCAGGCCCGTACCGGCCTGCCTGAAAGGACCGTGAACACGTGCACCACCATTTCAACGGACTTAAGACTGCGGCGCTGTTCGGCGTGCTGTTCGCCGTCCTGCTGGGAATCGGCGCGCTGCTCTCCTCCGGAACGGGAAGCCCCACGTTTATCTGGGTCTTCCTGTTCATCGGGCTGGCCACCACCGGTTACAGCTACTGGAACAGCGACAAGCTGGCCATCCGCGCCATGCGCGCCGTCCCGGTCTCGGAGGCCCAGGCACCCGAGATGTACCGGATCGTGCGCGAACTTTCCGCCAAAGCAGGGCAGCCCATGCCCCGGCTGTATGTCTCCCCGACCATGGCCCCCAATGCCTTCGCCACCGGCCGTAACCCGCAGCACGCAGCCGTGTGCTGCACCCAGGGCATCCTCGCCCTGCTGAACGAACGCGAGCTGCGCGGTGTGCTCGGCCATGAACTGATGCACGTCTACAACCGCGACATCCTCACCTCCTCCGTGGCCGCCGCCATCGCCGGCGTCATCACCTCGCTGGGACAGTTCCTGCTCTTCTTCGGCGGCGGCGACCGGCGCAACGCCAACCCGCTGGCGGCCATCGCCATGGCCATCCTCGCCCCGTTTGCCGCGTCCCTGATCCAGATGGCCATCGGCCGCACCCGGGAGTACGACGCCGACGAAGACGGTGCCAAGCTCACGGACGATCCGCTGGCGCTGGCTTCGGCACTGCGGAAACTTGAGAGCGGTACCCAGCGGGCACCGCTGCCGGACAATGACCAGAAGCTGGTGAACACCTCCCACCTGATGATCGCCAACCCGTTCCGCAACGGTGTGCGCGGCCTGCTGGCCACGCACCCGCCGATGGACCAGCGCATCGAGCGGCTCGAGCGTATGGCCGGGCGCGCACTGGGGTCCTAGGCACCGTAGGCTTCGACCATGCGCCTGATACTCGTCCGCCACGGCCAGACCCCTTCGAACGTCGAGCATTACCTGGACACCGCCGTCCCCGGCCCCGGCCTGACCGGGCTGGGCCTCGAACAGGCAGCGGCGCTGCCGGAGGCGCTGGGGACAGAGCCGATTGACGGTGTGTTCGCCTCCAACCTCGTCCGCACGCAGCTCACCGCGGCGCCGCTGGCTGCCGCGCTCGGGCTGCCGGTGGAAATCCGGGACGGCCTGCGGGAGATCTCCGCCGGCAGCCTGGAGATGCGCAATGACCGGGACTCGATCATCACCTACCTCAAAACCGTGTACCGCTGGGTGCAGGGCGAAACCGACCTGCGGATGCCCGGCGGTCCCGATGGCGCGTCGACGCTGGGGCGTTTTGATGCCGTGATTGCCGAGCTGGCCGCCGCGGGCCTGCGGGCACCGGCGGTCTTCAGCCACGGCGCCATCATCCGGACCTGGGCTGCCGCACGCGCCGCCAACGTGGGGCCTGACTTCATTGTCGATAATGTGCTCAGCAACACCGGTGTGGTGGTGATGGAGGCCCCCGAGCTGCCCGGCGGAGGCCTGGGACCCTGGCAGCTGCTCACCTGGATGGGAGAGGCCGTGGGCGGGAAAGAGCTGGAGGACAACGGTGACGACGGCCCCGCCGCAGAGGACGTCAGCCTCTGACCCGGCCAGGGGGAGAGGGGGTGCGGAAGCAACCTTCCCGCCACATGCGAACGGCGCCGCCCCCGGAAGGGGAGCGGCGCCGTCGTACGTCCTGCGCGGATCAGTTTTACGCTGAGGTCCGAACCTAGCGGAAGTTGATGAACTGCAGGTCCACCTCGAGCTCGGCACCCTTGAGCAGTGCCATGGTGGCCTGCAGGTCGTCGCGGGACTTGGAGCTGACGCGCAGCTCGTCGCCCTGGATCTGCGACTTGACGCCCTTGGGTGCTTCGTCGCGGATGAGCTTGTTGATCTTCTTCGCCTGGTCCTGGGCGATGCCTTCCTTCATGGAGGCCTCGATGCGGTACTCCTTGCCGGAGGCGAACGGCTCACCGGCGTCCAGCGACTTCAGGGAGATGCCGCGCTTGACCAGCTTGGACTGCAGGACATCCAGCACGGCCTTGACCCGGTCCTCGGAGTTGGCCTTCATCAGGATCTTCTCGCCGCTGAAGTCCACCTCGGCGCCTACGCCCTTGAAGTCATAGCGCTGGGCGATTTCCTTCTGCGCCTGGTTCAGGGCATTGGCCACTTCCTGCTTATCGATCTTGCTGACGACGTCGAACGTGGACTCGCTTGCCATGGGGAGGACTCCTCTAAGTTAAGTGACTTTTTCCTGCCTCTTAGCGTAGTAGGTCCGCGGCCCGAAGGCGCCCGGTTCCCAGCTGCCGTCCAGCCAATCCCCGGTGTTGTCCCAAACAGGTGCGGAACGGTGAGGGGGTGGAAAAGAAACCAAAGGCAGTTCCCGGCCCGTTCGCCCGCCGTCCCGCTTCCGTCCGGATCCGCACCGCCGCGGCCGGCTCCTTCCTGGCCGCAGCCTCGGCGGCGGGACTCGGAACCGCCGGTGCCGCCCCGGCCAAGGCGGCGGAGAGCTGCCCGGTCACCGTGCCGTTTTCAGCGGACACTGCCGACACCGTCGACGCCGGCGCCCGGGCGGCGGAGGGCGCAGAGCAGGTGGCGGATGCACAGCTGCCGGAGGCCGCCCGGGAGCGACTGGCCGGCATCCGCACGGACCTGGGTCATGCCGTGCAGTGGGGATCGGTCACCCAGGCGCAGGCCGATGGCTTCTACGCACAGATCCACGCCCGGATACTGCGCGGACTCTAGGGCGTTCGGGCGGCGTGAGGCACCTGTTTTTGCCCCGATTCGTAACTTCCGAGAATCTTCGGTAAAGTTGTCTTGCCCGCAGTTACTGCGGACAAAGTCTTCACTTGAAGACGTTCGGCAGATTACCCGAGCGGCCAAAGGGGGCTGACTGTAAATCAGCTGGCAACGCCTACGGGGGTTCGAATCCCTCATCTGCCACCGATCAACCCGTCCTCACCTCACGGTGGGGGCGGGTTTTTCTGTGCCTCCGGGCACCCGCCCGCCCTTGCACAGCCGGCCGCAAAACATTAGGCTTCCTAAGCATGACGACCGATCCTGCCCTGGACGAGCTCGCGGAGGAATTCCGCGAGTCCCTCCGGCTGGCACTCTACATTGCCCGCAGCATGGATGCGGATACCGACCTCAGCGCCACACAGGTCAGCATCCTCAAGATGGCAGCGGGAGAGGGCATGCGGGTCAGCCGCATTGCCCGGAACCTGGGTGTGAAGGTGCCCAGCGCCACCGAGCAGATCATCCGGCTCGAAGCCGCCGGCCTGCTGGTGCGCAACCCGGACCCGCACGACTCCCGCGGTGTCCGCGTCACGCTGACCCCGGCGGGCACCACCTCGCTCCGGGAAGCCAACGGCAGCCGCACGGCCTTGATGGCCGCACTGTTGGAGCAGCTCAGCGCGGAGGAACGCAGCGCGCTCGCAGCGGCATTGCCGGTGGTCCGCAGGCTCAGCAAGCTGCCGGCGCCGGAGGACGCCCTTCACCGGTCAGCGAACAGCTAGAGACTTTGCCGCGTGGTCCGGCTAGCGTGGAACCATGGCTACTATCGACATCACCGAAGCAACCTTCCCCGAGACCATCGAGGAAAACGACATAGTCTTCGTGGACTTCTGGGCGGACTGGTGCGGACCCTGCAAGCAGTTTGCACCGGTGTACGACTCCGTTTCGCAGAAGCATGAGGACATCACCTTTGCCAAGGTGGACACCGAGGCCGAGCAGGGGCTGGCAGCCGCCGCCGGCATTACCTCCATCCCCACCCTCATGGCGTTCCGCGAAAAGGTACTGGTGTTCTCCCAGCCCGGCGCGCTCAACGCCAGCCAGTTCAGCGAACTGGTGGAAGCCGTGAAGGGCCTGGACATGAAGGCCGTACACGAGCAGATTGCCGCCCAGGAGCGAGAGGCAGCAGCCGGCTCCAACGGCCAGCCGACCCAGGGCTAGCCGCCACCGTTCTTTAGCCGAAGGCAGGTATCCGTACAAGGGTGCCTGCCTTCGGCAGTTAAGGAATTCCGCAATCGCTACTGTCTACCGCCATCCCCCGTGCCGGTTGTAGCCTCGCCGCAAGGGCGTCGTCCGCCCGGGGGAGGCACGTCCTGCAGAGTCAACGACGACACGTAACAGCGACGAAAGACAGCGAGGCTGCCATGAATTCCAATCGGGGAGTTGCCTACATCGAACCCGGTGTAGTGGAAGTACAGGACATCGACTATCCCACCTTCGAGCTGAAGGACGGACCGGGGGTGAATCCCGCCAACATCGGCCGGAAACTGCCCCATGCCGCCATCCTCAAGGTGGTGACCACCAACATCTGCGGATCGGACCAGCACATGGTCCGGGGCCGGACCACGGCGCCGCCCAACCTGATCCTGGGGCACGAGATCACCGGCGAAGTAGTGGAAACCGGACCGGACGTGGAGTTCATCCATGTGGGGGACCTGGTCTCGGTACCGTTCAACATTTCCTGCGGACGCTGCCGCAACTGCAAGGAACGCAAGACCGGGATCTGTTTGAACGTGAACCCGGACCGCCCCGGCAGCGCCTATGGCTACGTGGACATGGGCGGCTGGGTAGGAGGCCAGGCCGAGTATGCGCTGGTTCCCTATGCGGACTGGAACCTGCTGCGCTTTCCGGACAAGGACCAGGCAATGGAGAAGATCCTGGACCTGACCATGCTCTCGGACATCTTCCCCACCGGATACCACGGAGCCGTCACGGCAGGGGTGGGCGTGGGTTCCACGGTCTACATTGCCGGTGCCGGGCCGGTGGGGCTGGCCGCCGCCGCGTCGGCCCAGCTGCTGGGAGCAGCAGCTGTGATCGTGGGGGACCTCAACCAGGAACGGCTGGCACAGGCCCGCAGCTTCGGCTGCGAGACGGTGGACATTTCCATGGGCGATCCCAAAGACCAGATTGAGCAGATCCTGGGTGTCCCCGAAGTGGACTGCGGCGTGGACGCCGTCGGATTCGAGGCCCGCGGGCACGGCGCCGGGTCAAGCAGCGAGGCTCCGGCCACGGTCCTGAACGCACTGATGGACGTTACCGCCGCCGGCGGTGCGCTGGGCATCCCGGGACTGTATGTGACGGGCGATCCGGGCGGGGTGGATGAAGCGGCCCGGAAGGGGTCCCTGAGCCTTGACCTCGGAACCGGCTGGGCAAAGTCCTTGTCCTTCACCACCGGACAGTGCCCGGTGATGAAATACAACCGGGAACTGATGATGGCCATCCTCCATGACCGGGTGCAGATTGCGAAGGCGGTCAACGCGACGCCCATCAGCCTTGACCAGGCGCCGGAGTCCTACCGCGAGTTCGACTCCGGGGTGGCCCGCAAATACGTGATCGACCCGAACAACATGGTGGGTTCGCACTAGCGCGGGCTTTCCCTGAGTTCCTGCCGGCAGGACCGCAATCTAATTCGGTCCTGCCGGCTTTCATTTGTAGCCGCTCTCTTCTGGTGCTTCCCGGGCCGGCGGTACGCTCAATTGGCCTACCGGAGCCGGAATTCGGCCTCCGCCACGGAACATTCACGGTTGGAAGCGGGGAGAGCATGCGCGGCAATCTCACCAACGGCATTTCCGGGAGTTCAACGTGAACGGGGCCGATACCGCCTGGGTCCTGGTCTGTGCCGGGCTGGTGCTGTTTATGACGCCCGGCCTGGCTCTCTTCTACGGCGGAATGGTGCCGGTGCGCAACGTCCTGACCATGATGATGCAGAACATCATTCCGATGGGGATCATCACCGTCACATGGGTCCTGGTGGGCTACACCCTGGCCTTCAGCAACGGCGGCAATTCGGTGCTCGGGGAATTTGACGCGTTCGCACTGATCGACGTCGACACCCCCCAGTTCCATACCGTTGCCGCCGGGGTCACCATCCCGGCGCTTGCCTTCGTGGCCTACCAGATGATGTTCGCCATCATCACGCCGGCACTGCTGACCGGTGCCACCGCGGGCCGGCTGCGTTTCGCGGGCTGGGTGGTGTTCCTGGCGGCATGGTCCATCCTGGTCTACCCGCAGGTGGCCCGCTGGCTCTGGCACCCCAAGGGCTGGCTGACGCAGCTGGGGGCCCAGGACTGGGCCGGCGGGATCGTGGTGCACGCATCGGCCGGTGCCGCCGCCGTGGCGGTCCTGCTGGTGGTGGGCAGGAGGCGCGGCTGGCCGAACCTGAAGACCTCGCCCAACAACCTCCCGCTGATGCTGGTGGGCGGCGGCATCCTGTGGTTCGGCTGGTTCGGATTCAACGCGGGGGACGGGCTGCAGGCCAACGACATTGCCGCCCAGGCCCTGATCAATACCCACGTTGCCGGTGCTGCGGCCATGCTCGCGTGGCTGGTGGTGGAACGGATCCGGGACGGCCACAGCACCCTGGTTGGTGCAATTTCCGGTGCGGTGGCCGGGCTGGCCACCATCACCCCGTGTGCCGGGTTTGTCGGCACCGGTGCCTCCCTGCTGATCGGCCTGATTGCCGGCTGCCTGTGTGCCCTGGCCGTGCAGCTGAAGCAAAAACTGCGCTACGACGACGCCCTGGACGTGATCGCCGTGCATTTTGTGGGCGGCGTGCTCGGCTCGTTGCTGCTGGGCTTTTTTGCGGACAACAGCGTCAACCCGGTCAGCGCCGACGGCATCTTCTCCGGAGGCGGAGGAGCCCTGCTGTGGCACCAGGTGGTGGCCGTAGTCAGCGTGGTCGCGTTCTCCTTTGTCCTCAGCTGGATTATTGCCGCCGTCATCTCCCGCACCATCGGGCTGCGGGAACCCGGGCCCGAGCAGGAGGACCTGGACCACGTCCAGCAGGGGGCATCCGGCTACTCCCTGAGCGGCATCACCACCCGGCCCACGGCCGCGGGCCGGGCAGCGACCAACGGCCGCCCCGCCGTCGAGCCGCAGCAGTCCCTGCCCCGCCTGCTGATCAGCGCCGTGGTGAACACCGAACGGATCGACGGACTGCGGGATGCCCTGCTGATGGCGGGCGCCCGGTCCCTGGAGCTCTCGGACTCCGCGGTCTACACCGGAAGCATCCGCACCGAGGTGTTCCGCGCCGAGAAGAGGCGGATCGACTTCGATGACCGGATACGGGTCCAGGCGGCGGTGGACGAGGAACACGAGGAAGCCGTGGTCGCGGTCCTGAAACGCTTCGGCGCGGAGGCGGCATCCATCTACCGCCTTGCCATTACGCCGTACTAGACCTGCTCCACCTTCAGCGGTTCGGCCAGCAGGGCACTCAGGGATTCCTGCAGGTCCTGCAGGGCCGGCCCGCGGGCATGGCGGTCCAGGTCCTCGCGGCTGGCCCACTCTTCGGCCAGGACAATGGCCTGCTCGGTGTCCTCGATGATTTCGTAGCGCAGGCAACCGGGTTCGGACCGGACCTGCTCAATGGCAATGTCCAGGGCAAGTTTGACGCGGTGGTGCTCACCGGGGTTGGGAACGAGAGTGGCGCGGAGGCTGATGGGGGTAGTCATGTGCCCACCTTAGGGCCCGCCCGCTCCGTACGGGCTCCAGGGGGCCGGCGCGGGCCGGCCGTGTCCTGCGCGGCCGGAGCACGGCGCACCCCCCCCGCCGACCCTTCGCAGCGGACGGAACTGTTGGTAGCGTGACTGGCCACCGTACGTTCCGCAGCCAAAGGAGTCTGCCTTGCCTTCATATGCCGCATCATCCTCGTCCACGCCCCTGCTGCAGGAAACCATCGGCGCGAACTTCGAGCGGACCGCCGCCCGTTTTCCGGACGCGCCCGCGCTGATTGACGCGCCGAGCGGACGGACCTGGACATACGCCCGGCTCCAGGAGGACGTCAACGACGTCGCGGCGGGCCTGATCGCACGGGGCCTGCAGGCGGGGGACCGGGTGGGCATCTGGTCGCCGAACTGTCCGGAGTGGACCATCGCCCAGTACGCCACCGCCAAGGCCGGAATCATCCTGGTCAACGTGAACCCCGCCTACCGGCAGACCGAGCTGGACTTCGTGGTGCGGCAGAGCGGCATGCGGATGCTGCTGACCGCCCCAAGCGATGCCCGCAACGACTATGAGGCCATGGCCCGGACCGCACTGGAAACCGAGGCGGACCTCACCGGGCTGGTCTTCCTCGCCGGAGACGGCGAGGACGGGTTCGCGGCCCTGGCGGAAGCGGGCCGCGCGGCGGGAACGGCCGGGGCGTCGGCGCTGGCGGAGCGGATGTCCGGGCTGCAGCCGGGGGACCCGATCAACATCCAGTACACGTCCGGCACCACGGGATTCCCCAAGGGCGCCACGCTCACCCACGCCAACATCCTGAACAACGGGTATTTCATCGGCGAACTGCTCGGATACACGCCGGCGGACAGAGTGGTGCTGCCGGTGCCGTTCTACCACTGCTTCGGCATGGTCATCGGCAACCTTGCGGCGCTCTCCCACGGGGCGGCCACCATCATCCCCTCCCGGACGTTCGACGCCGGCGCGGCGCTCGCCGCCGTCGAGTCCTACCGGGGCACCTCGCTTTACGGAGTGCCGACCATGTTTATTGCCGAACTGGGGCTGCCGGACTTCGACCGGTATGACCTCTCCTCGCTGCGGACCGGCGTGATGGCGGGTTCGCCCTGCCCGGAGGAAATCATGAAACGGGTGATCAGCGAAATGAACATGGACGAGGTGGCCATTTGCTACGGCATGACCGAAACCTCGCCGGTATCCACCATGACCCGGCCCGGGGATTCCCTGGCCCGCCGCACCCGTACCGTGGGCCGGACCATGCCGCACCTGGAAAGCCAGGTGGTGGATCCCGGCACAGGGGAACCGGTGCCCTACGGGGAGATCGGTGAACTGTGCACCCGCGGGTACAGCGTGATGACCGGGTACTGGAACCAGCCCGAAGCAACTGCCGAAGCCATAGATGCGCAGGGGTGGATGCACACGGGGGACCTGGCCCGGATGGACGAGGAAGGCTACGTAAGCATCGAGGGCCGGATCAAGGACATGGTGATCCGCGGCGGTGAGAACATCTATCCACGGGAGATCGAGGAGTTCCTGTACACCCACCCGGCCATCCAGGACGTGCAGGTGATTGGGATTCCGGACGAGCGCTACGGCGAGGAACTGATGGCCTGCATCATTCCGGTCCCGGGGGCGCCGGTACCCGATGCGGAAGCCATCGCCCAGTTCTGCCGGGGCCGGCTGGCGCACTACAAGATTCCCCGGTACGTGCAGATCCGCGGCAGCTTCCCCATGACCGTCTCCGGGAAGATCCGGAAGGTGCAGATGCGGGAGGAAGCCGTCAGCGGACTGGCGGGCAGCGAGCCGGCAGTGCCGTAGGGATGCAGCTTCCTAGCGGCGGCGGTGGTCCATGGGTGCCAGCTTTGGGCCGTAGGTGGGCTTGCGGTAGCCGCTGAGCATGATCATCCGCACCACGCGCTGACGGTGGCCCCGCCAGGGTTCAAGCAGCCGCAGCATGCCGGCGTCGTCGGTGCGGCGTCCGGTCAGCGCCGCGCCCACATAGGCGGCCAGATGGTAGTCGCCAACGGAAACCGTGTCCGGGGCTCCGTGGGTACGCTGGGTGATTTCCGCGGCGCTCCACACGCCGATGCCCGGAACCGAGCAGAGCTTTGCCGTGAGTTCCGCCCCCAGCGGTTCGCCGGCCAGCCGTTCCAGCCCGGAAGCAAGCGAGCACGCCCGCAGGATGGTGCTGGAGCGGGAGAGATCCACACGGGCCTTGTGCCAGTCCCAGCTGGGAATCCTCCGCCATGTTCCCGGAGCAGGCGCGGCCTTCATGCCGGCGGGTGCCGGGCCGGGCGCATCGGTGCCGTATCGGGTGACCAGGTACCGCCAGGCATAGTAGGCCTCCATTACGGTGACCTTCTGCTCCAGCACCACCGGGATCAGGGAGTCCATGACGCGGCCGGTACTGGGCAGGCGCAGGGAGAGGTTGCGGCGACGGGCTTCCGTCACCATGCGCGGGAGGGTGGCGGAAAATCCCTCGTCGTCGAAACCGGTCCAGTCATCGTGTTCACCGAGCAGCGCGGGCACGGACGCCAGCGCGTGTTCGGAGCCCGGCCCCCAGGCCTGGGCACGCACCCGTGCGCCGGGCGCGGGGACGGGTTCCTCGCGCAGGTTCAAAGTGGCCGGGCCCTCCGGGGTGAGGAAAGTCAGCCAGGCGACACCGGGACCGAGCCGGATGGTGGGATCCCCCTTGCCACGGACCAGGATCCGGAGCGAGGTCTGCAGGCAGTACGGAGCGGGGGAATCCCAGTAGCGCACCGGCCCTGCGGGAACCTGCTGCAGCGGTGAAACAGCGGCAGTGAAGGACATGCCACTATGGTTGCACGCTCCACCCCCGCTCCTGCGCTGGAACGGTGCGGATGTGGTGCTTGCAACGCCGGACACGGGGTGTTTGCGCCGCCGCCGGTCCTGGATGCCGGCGGATTGCTACGCCGCGTTCCGCAGCCGGTGGACACCCGGAGGTTTGGAAGTAACGTGGGGCACATGAAGTACGCCAACACCGTCCTGGACCTGATCGGCAACACGCCCCTGGTGAAGCTCAACAACGTCACCGAGGGCATCAGCGCCACCGTCCTGGTGAAACTCGAATACCTGAACCCGGGCGGATCCGTGAAGGACCGCATTGCCGTGAAGATGATCGAAACGGCGGAGCGCGAAGGAAAACTGCTGCCCGGCGGAACGGTGATTGAACCCACCAGCGGCAACACCGGCGTGGGCCTGGCCCTGGTCGCACAGCAAAAGGGCTACAAATGCATCTTCGTCACCCCGGACAAGGTGGGGGTGGAGAAGCGGGACGTGCTGCGCGCGTACGGCGCCGAAGTGGTGGTGACCCCCACCTCGGTGGCCCCGGACAGCCCCGACTCCTACTACGGCGTCTCGGACCGGCTCGTGCGGGAGATCGACGGCGCCTACAAACCGGACCAGTTCTCCAACCCGTCTGCCCCGGCAAGCCACTTCGAGTCCACGGGACCGGAGATCTGGGCGGATACCGACGGCCGGATCACGCACTTCGTCGCCGGTGCAGGGACCGGCGGGACCATCACCGGCACCGGACGCTACCTCAAGGAGGTCTCGGCCGGACGCCCCTCCGGGCCGGTCCGGGTGATTGCCGCCGATCCCGACGGTTCGGTGTATTCCGGCGGCAGCGGACGCCCCTACTTCGTGGAGGGCGTGGGCGAGGACATGTGGCCGGACAACTACGACCCCTCCGTACCTGATGAGGTCATTGCCGTGAAGGATGCCGAGTCCTTCGCGATGACCCGCCGCCTGGCCCGCGAGGAAGGCCTGCTGGTGGGCGGCTCCTCCGGCATGGCCGTCACCGCGGCCCTGGCGGCCGCCCGGGACCTGGGGCCCGACGACGTCGTGGTGGTCCTGCTGCCGGACAGCGGTCGCGGCTACATGGGGAAGATCTTCAACGATGAGTGGATGCGCTCCTACGGGTTCCTCCAGGACAGCGGGGAAACGGCCGCGGTCCGGGACGTCATGGCCACCAAGGACGGCTCGCTGCCGGCACTGGTGCATACTCACCCGAACGAGACCGTGCGCGACGTCATTGGCATCCTGAACGAGTACGGCGTCTCCTGCCTGCCGGTGCTGGCCCAGGAGCCGCCGGTGGTCCTCGGCGAAGTCCTCGGATCCGTGGACGAGCGCTCGCTGACCGAGAAACTGTTCCGCGGCGAAGCCAAACCGACGGATCGGATCAGCGAACACATGGGCCCGCGTCCCGCCCTGGTGGGGGCAGGGGACACCGTGGCGGCCGCCCGGGCAAAGCTGGCCGACGACGACGCGGTGATGGTTACGTCCGATGGCGCCGCCGTTGGCATGCTGACCCGGCACGACCTACTTTCGTACCTGAGTCTCTGACCCCGGCGACCCCGGGCCGCAGAGCCGTTTTGAAGCGCCAACCCGCCGGCCATGCCGGCTCCAGGAGGAAACCATGACGAGCTTCAGCACCCGCGCCATCCATGCGGGACAGGCGCCGGACCCCACTACCGGTGCGGTCATCCCGCCGCTGTACCAAAGCACCACCTACGCACAGGACGGGATCGGCGGACTGCGCAACGGCTATGAATACGGGCGCGGGACCAACCCCACCCGGGATGCCCTCCAGGAGCAGCTCGCTGCCCTGGAAGGCGGCAGGCATGCCTTCTCCTTCAGCTCCGGGCTGGCCGCCGAAGACGCACTGATCCGTGCCCTGCTGGCCCCCGGAGACCACATTGTGCTCGGCAATGATGCCTACGGAGGCACCTACCGGCTGATCAACCGGGTGCTGGGCGCCTGGGGGATCACCAATGCGGCAGTGGACATGTCCGACGCCGGGGCCGTGGCGGCAGCCATCGCAGCTTCGAACACGAAGCTCGTCTGGCTCGAAACGCCGTCGAACCCGATGATGAAGATTTCCGACATTGCCGCCACGGCGCAGGCGGCGCACGACGCCGGAGCCCTCCTGGTGGTCGACAACACGTTTGCTTCCCCCTACCTGCAGCAGCCGCTTTCCCTGGGCGCCGACATCGTGGTGCACTCAACCACCAAGTACATCGGCGGGCATTCCGACGCCGTCGGCGGTGCCGTGATCCTCAATGACGACGCGCTGGCGGAAAAAGTCGGCTTCATCCAGTTCGCCGCCGGCGCCGTGTCCGCTCCCATGGAGGCCTGGCTGACCACCCGGGGGCTGAAGACGCTCGCCGTCCGCATGGACCGGCACTCCGCCAACGCCATGGCGGTTGCCACCTGGCTGCGCGACCAGCCGGCCGTGGAGAACGTGCTGTACCCGGGCCTGCCGGACCATCCCGGACATGACCTGGCCAAGGCCCAGATGAAGGACTTCGGCGGGATGGTTTCGGTGTCTTTCAAGGGCGGCGGGGCGGCAGCCCGGAAGGTGGCCGAATCCACGCGCCTGTTCCTGCTGGCCGAGTCACTCGGCGGGGTGGAATCCCTGATGAACTACCCCTCGGAAATGACGCATGCCTCGGTCAAGGGCACCGAGCTGGCCGTTCCGGAGAACCTGCTGCGGCTCTCGGTGGGCATCGAGGACATTGAGGACCTCATCGCTGACCTGGACCAGGCGCTGGCCGGGCTCTAGCGCCGGTCCGGCCCTGGGCCGGCTCCAAGGGCCGGTTCCAAGGGCCGGCTCCGGGGCCGGTGCCGCTCTAGCGCCGGTCCTGCTGTTGCCGACCCCGTTTCTTTGGATCGCGGAGCCGGAAGAACCGGTTGCTGTCGGGCAGCCAGAGCACGGCGGCGCACGCCAGCAGTACCAGCCCGACGGCTATCAGGGCCGGCCCGCGGAACAGCAGGGGAAAACCGGCAATCACGCCGATGCTGGTGAGCGTCTCCCGGGCGCTGCGCTTGCCCGAGCGCAGGCGCAGCACGCTGTACATGCTCACGGCGGCCAGTACCAGGACCAGGATGCCGAGCATGGTCAGCGCGGTACTGTCCTGGTGCTGGGTGCGGGCCGACACCACAAAGGACACCCCGGCTGCAGCCAGCAGTGCGGCGGCCACCAGCCACGCCGCGGCGGCCAGCCGGATGACCCGGGGCGGGGGAGTGCGCGGAGAACGGCCGCCGGCCGGGGGGACACCGGAATCCGTCACCGCGGTGCGACCATCTGTTCGCGGGAGGCGGCGTCGTAACGGTAGACCTCGCGGCCGCCGATCCACACCGTCATGGCCCGCTGCATCACGTCCAGGGGATCACCGCTCCACAACACCAGGTCGGCGTCCTTGCCGGGCTCCAGCGAACCCAGGCGGTCTGCCAGCCCAAGTACCTTGGCGGGGTTGATGGTGACGGCCCGCAGCGCATCGTCCCGGTCCAGTCCCTCCTTCACGGCCAGCGCGGCCTGGTAGATCAGGAAGTTGATGGGAACCACGGGATGGTCGGTGATGATGGAAATCTCCACCCCGGCCGACGCCAGCTTCCCCGGGTTGGCCATGCTGCGGCCGCGCAGTTCCACCTTGGACCGGGTGGTGAACAGCGGACCGATCAGCACCGGCACGCCCCGTTCGGCCAGTACATCGGCCAGCAGGTGCGCTTCGGTTCCGTGGTCCAGGACCAGGTCGTACCCGAACTCATCAGCCAGCCGCAGGGCGGTCCCGATGTCGTCCGCCCGGTGGGCGTGCTGCCGCCACGGGATTTCGCGGCGCAGCACCATGGCCAGGGCCTCCATGTGCGGGTCCCGGGCGTCCGGGTCCGCCTTTCCCATGTAGTTTTGGGCATCCATAAAGGCCTGCCGGATCACCATGGCCGTGCCCAGCCGGGTGGAGGGGGTCTGCTTCTTCTCGCTGTAGATCCGCTTCGGGTTCTCGCCCAGGGCGGACTTCAAGCCGCTGGGTGCCCGCAGCACCATTTCCTCCAAGTAGCGCCCATGCGTGTGCAGGGCCACCGCCTGCCCGCCGATCGGATTACCCGAGCCGGGATTGATGTTGGCCGTGGTCACCCCGCCGGCCAGGGCGTCGTCGAACCCCGTGTCAAAGGGATTCACGGCGTCCAGGGCCCGCACGCCGGCCATGACGGGGTCGGTCATTTCGTTGGAGTCGTTGCCGGCCCAGCCTTCGCCTTCTTCGTGGACGCCGAGGTGCGTGTGGGCGTCCACCAGCCCGGGCAGCAGCCACTGCCCGCCGGCGTCGAGCACCTGGGCGCCCTCGGGGACGCGGGCCTCCGGACCGAGCTCGCGGATACGGCCGTCCGCGACCAGGACGGTGCCGTGGAAAGGGCTGCCGGTGACGGGGACTACGCGGGCATTGGTGATGGCCAACAACGCGGGAGACATGGGAACCTTTCGCCGGCGGATCTTCTTCCGCCAGCCTAATGCCTGCGGCTGCAGGAGCGGGCGGGAGCGGGTGGCCGGTAGACTGGCCCAAGTCAATATCGCCAGATCGCTATGCGGCGCCCCGCGCGCGGACGGCAGTGCTTACAGGAGAACAATGGGCCAGATCCACCGATCCGCCTTCATGCGGACCGCTGCGACCCTGGGGGCACTGGCACTGGCCGGAGTGCTCGTTTGGACAGCTTTCGATCTGTCGCCGCGCCACGGACTGGATTTCCGGGTATACCTCACCGGCGGGCAGAGCGTGCTGGATGCCGGCGGCGAGCTGTACACCAAGGCGGTGCAGTACGACGCCGACAGCAGCCTGCTCTTTACCTATCCGCCGTTTGCGGCCCTGGTGTTCGCGGTGCTGGCACCGTTCGGACAAACCGTGGGGCTGAACATCTTCACGGCTATCTCCATTGCGATAGCCGCTGCCACCTCCGTCTGGGCCGTCCGTTATGTCTTCGCCCGGAAGTCAGCCATGGATGTCCTGCGCCAGCCGTGGCTGCGGGCGCTCGCCGTCGCCGGCGCCGGGTTCATTGTGCTGCTGGGCCCCTGGCGGGAGACCCTGGCCTTCGGGCAGATCAATATCCTGCTGTTCGGGCTGATCATGGCGGACCTGGTCATCAAGCGGGACAGCTGGCCCACCGGTTTGCTGACGGGCGTGGCGGCGGGCCTGAAGCTCACACCACTGGTGTTCGGCCTGTATTTCCTGGCCCGCGGCGACTGGCGGGGGCTGCGCAACATGGCCTACGGGTTCCTCGCGACCTTCGGCCTGGGCTTCCTCATCCTGCCGCGCGAATCGCGCACCTACTGGTCGGAACTGCTCCCGGACACGTCCCGGATTGGCGGTGCCGGCTACGTGGACAACCTCTCGCTCAAGGGGGCAATCCTGCATTTCGGCGGGCCCGACTTCCCCGTGGACGTGCCCTGGCTGATCCTTTCGCTGCTGGCCGTCGCCGCCGCCGCATTCATCATCCGCAGGGCCGGAATCCAGGGCCGGCCATTCACGGCGCTGGCAGCCACTGCCCTGCTGATGCTGCTGATTTCCCCGGTGTCATGGTCCCACCACTGGGTCTGGGTGGCCCTGTTCATCCCCGTGCTGGGGCGGAACCTGCTGGACCTCGGGCCCGGGCGGCGGAAACTGCGGACCACCGGACTGGCCCTGCTGGTGTCGTCCCTGGTCATCTTCATCTACTCGCCCAAGACCATCGGCGAGCTGTTCAACGCGCCGAACCTCGACTCCCAGCTGCCCGAACCCTGGCTGATGGCCTCCAGTGCCGGAGTCTTCTGGGGCGTTGGGCTGATGGCCTGGTGGTTCGTTATGTACTGGGGGAACCGGCCGCGCCGCTGGTGGCGCAACAACCCGTCGCAGGTTATGCGTGCCACGGAGCCGCAGCCCTAGACTGCTGCCATGAGAACCGGTTCCCTGCTGGCCGTGTGCATTGTGCACGGCCTCCTGCCCACCAAGGACGCCACCGGCGTGACTGCCATCGACAAGCGCCCCGCAGAGGGCCCCGTGAAGGTCCATCCGCTGGGGTTGACCGGTGACCTGCAGGCCAGCCGGAAGCACCACGGAGGGGAATCGAAAGCGCTCTATGCGTACTCGCAGGCCGACGCCGAATACTGGGAACGCGAACTGGGCAGGGACATTCCACCCGGCCTGTTCGGTGAAAACCTGCGCATCAGCGGACTGGACGCCACCTCCGCGCTGATCGGGCAACGCTGGCGGATCGGGGAAGAGGTGGAAGTGGAGGTCACCTGCCCCCGCACTCCGTGCCGCAACTTCCAGCGGCGGATGGGGGTTCCGAACTGGGCCCGCCGTTTCGGTGAAGCCGGCCGGGTCGGCACCTACCTGAGGGTGCTGCGCCGGGGGAGTATCTGCGCCTCAGACACCGTTGAGGTCCTCACCGTGCCAAGCCACGGGGTGAGTGTCCGGGACGTTTTCCGCGGCCTGGACGACGAGCAGGCGGCCGCACTGCGCGCCTCCCGGGATGCCGGGGAAATCACGCTGTCACCGGAGATCCTCAAGGTCCTGCGCACCTTGGACGCCCGGGCAGCGGGGAAGCCCCGCACGCCCGAACCGGCGGATGTACCGGCAGAGGTCCCGGCGCAGGTCCGGACGGGGGAGCTGACGGGGAGCTGACGGGGTCTGCGCGTGCCGGTGCAGGCCGTGTGCCGAAGCTCACCGGCCCCCGGTCCGGCAGGTTCGCCCGGGATGCCGTACACTGGAGAGCATCCCCCACTCCGGTATTCCCTTATTTTCCTGCGGTTCATCGAGTTTTTCACCGAAACTGCACGGTACGTTGTGTTGGGGCCCGCATTTCATTGCGGGCAGATTCATCTTTTGGGGAGCGCCGGCAAAGAAATCGTCACACCGGTCGTAGGCACAATCCAGTGAAATCGGCCCACAGCTGTGACGGAAAGTCCTGCCTGGGATTGCAACAGCGCCGGACTTACGTCCTGCAGCCCTATGGTTGCCCGGTCCCGATTGAACGAGGATTACCTCTTGTCTGAAGCCACGCTGGAAAACACCAACTCCGCCGAAAACGCCGCCCCCGAAGCCGAAGAGAACACTGTGCTGTTCAGCGACTTCGGCCTGGATGAGCGCGTCCTGGCAGCCCTGAAGGATGTCGGATACGTCAAGCCGTCCCCCATCCAGGCAGCCACCCTTCCCCTGCTCCTCGAAGGCCGCGACGTCGTCGGCCTGGCGCAGACCGGTACCGGCAAGACCGCCGCATTTGCCGTCCCCGCCCTGTCCCTGATGGCCGGACGCCCGGCAACCAAGGACACCCAGGTGCTCGTGCTGGCACCCACCCGTGAGCTGGCCCTGCAGTCCGCAGAAGCCTTCACCTCCTACGCCGCCCACATGGATGACATCACCGTGCTGCCGGTGTACGGCGGATCCGCTTACGGTCCCCAGCTGGCCGGCCTGCGCCGCGGCGCCCAGGTAGTGGTCGGTACCCCCGGCCGCGTGATCGACCACATCGCCAAGGGTTCCCTGGACCTGTCCAACCTGGAATACCTGGTGCTGGACGAGGCTGACGAAATGCTGCGCATGGGCTTCGCCGAAGACGTGGAGCAGATCCTTTCCTCCACGCCGGCCGAGAAGCAGGTTGCCCTCTTCTCCGCCACCATGCCGCCGGCCATCCGCAAGATCGCCAAGAAGTACCTGAACAACGCTGCCGAGGTCACGGTTAAGTCCAAGACCACCACCGGCGCCAACACCCGCCAGCGTTACGTGCAGGTCATGGGCCCGCACAAGCTTGATGCCATGACCCGCATCCTGGAAACCGAAGAGTTCGACGGCGTTATTGCCTTCGTCCGGACCAAGGCTGCCACTGAGGACCTCGCCGACAAGCTGAAGGACCGCGGCTACAGCGCCGCCGCCATCAACGGCGACATCCCGCAGCAGCAGCGCGAGCGTACGGTCGAGGCCCTGCGCGACGGCAAGATCGACATCCTGGTTGCCACGGATGTTGCCGCCCGCGGCCTCGACGTGGAGCGCATCAGCCACGTCGTCAACTACGACATCCCGCACGACACCGAGTCCTACGTGCACCGCATCGGCCGCACCGGCCGCGCCGGCCGCACCGGCGACGCCATCCTGTTCATGACCCCGCGCGAAAAGTACCTGCTGCGCGCCATTGAAAAGGCCACCCGCCAGCCGGTTGAGCACATGCAGCTGCCCAGCGTTGACGTGGTGAACGAGAAGCGCCTGGCCAAGTTCTCCGAGAAGATCACCGAAACCCTCGCTTCCGAGGATGTTTCGATCTTCACCGACCTGGTCACCAAGTACATCGCCGAGCACGATGTTCCCGCCGAAAAGGTTGCCGCAGCCCTGGCTGTTATGGCCCAGGGCGGACGCCCGCTGCTGCTGCAGGAAATCCCGCAGGCTCCGGCCCGCCAGCGCGAGCGCTCCGAAGGCCGTAACGACGGCTTCGGCTCACGCGGCCCGACACGCCCGCTGACCGAAGGCAACGCAACGTACCGCATCGCCGTCGGACGCCGCCAGCGCGTGCTTCCCGGCTCGATCGTGGGCGCCATCGCCAACGAGGGCGGCCTCTCCTCGGCCCAGATCGGCGGCATCGACATCCGCGCCGACCACACCCTGGTGGAGCTGCCGGCGGATCTGTCCAAGGACCAGCTGCGTGCCCTGTCCCGCACCCGGATCGGCGGAGAGCTGATCCACCTGGAACTGGACAAGGGACGCAAGCC
Source organism: Arthrobacter sp. Y3224198 (assembly GCF_059090025.1). NCBI lineage: Bacteria > Bacillati > Actinomycetota > Actinomycetes > Micrococcales > Micrococcaceae > Arthrobacter > Arthrobacter sp. Y3224198. The sequence goes on along the minus strand of NZ_JBNHFG010000003.1, from coordinate 63,555 downwards.
GGCCCGCGAGCGTGAAGGCGGCAGCTACAACGACCGCGCGGACCGCGGTTTCAAGAAGGACTTCAAGAAGCGCGACGGCGAGCGGTCCTTCGGTGACCGCGGCAGCGACCGCCCGTACAAGAAGCGCGAAGGCGGCTTCCGCGACAGCGCCGGTACCGGTGCCCGCAAGCCGCGCTTCCGCGACTAGGAACACCTTGCGCCGGTACGCCGGCGCGACGCCCGGGCACTAAGCCCGGGCAACCAGGAAGGGCGCCTCCCGCTTCGGGAGGCGCCCTTCCTGTGTTGTTGTATCCGCTGCCGGTGGTTAGTCGGCTGAGTGCGATGCGGCGGCGCGGCGGCTTTCCAGCCGCATCTCCAAATCATTCATCACAATCGCGGCCATGTCCGAAAGGGTGCGGGCGTCCTCCGCGGAGAAGCTGCGCGGCTCCGTATCCAGGATGCAGAGCGTGCCCAGGTTGTACCCGTCACTGGTTTCCAACGGAGCGCCTGCGTAGAACTGCAGGCCGAATTCGCCGGCCACCAGCGGGTTGGCCAGGGTCCGCGGGTCCTGCCTGGCATTGCCCACCACATAGACATCGTCCTGCAGGATGGCAGAGGCACACAGGCCCGGGTCGCGGTCGATTTCGGTCACGTCCGTGCCGTGGTGGGATTTAAACCAGATGCGGTCGGTGTCCACCACGCTGACGATCGCCACGGGGACGTTGAAGACCCGGGAGGCAAGGGCGGTGACCCGGTCAAAGGCGCCGTCCGGGGGAGTGTCGAGCAGCTCGTAGCGGCGCACGGCGTCCATGCGCTGTGCCTCATTGTCCGGGAGCAGCTCAGGATCCACGCGGTGCCTGCCGCGGGCACGGACAATCATGTCGTACAGCACCATCGACACGTCGTGGGCGCTGGGGCGCTGTGCGGGGTTCTGAGAGGTCATTGCGCGCAGGAGGGTCACCCAGTCCTCACCGAGGGCCAGGGGGATCTCAGGATCGCGCAGAAGGCGGGCCAGGGCGCTTTCCAGCGCCGGGCCGGGGAACGCCGGGGCCCCGGTGAGGCACTGGAGCAGGACGAGCCCCAGGGAATACACGTCGCTGGCCGGCACGGCTGCCTGCCCGCGGGCCTGTTCGGGGCTCATAAACGCCGCTGTTCCGGAGAACGTGCCGTGCTGGGACTGCGGGTCATTCGCTACCAGGGCAACCCCGAAGTCGGTCAGTTTGGCCCTGATGCGGGCATCGTCGCTGCCATAGTCGAAAAGCATCACGTTGGCGGGCTTGACGTCCCGGTGCACCACCCCGTTGCCGTGGATGTAGTCCAGGCCCAGGGCAAGGTCATAGCCAATCAGCGCCGTCTGACGGCGCGGTACGGTGCCCTGCCTGAGGCGGTCCCGCAGGTCCAGGCCCTGGACCAGTTCCATCACCAGATAGATCAGGGGATGTTCAGGTTGGGACGTGTCCGAGCCTGCGTCCAGCAAAGTGACAAGGCTGTGGTGGTTCAGGCGCGCCAGGATTTTGGCCTCGGCATCGCTGCGCTGCAGATCCACCTCGCTGGTGGCCGACGGGCGGATGATCTTCACTGCTACGTCGCGGCCGAGGAATTCATCCCGGGCCCGGTGGACGGTGCCCATGGCGCCGGCCCCGATCTGATTCAGGAGCCGGTATCGTCCACCTAGGAAGAGGCCGTCTGAAACATGGTTCGGCACTGTGTTCACGTGCCCTCGCTTTCTCGTAGCCTAAGCATACTGAGAAAAGCGTCGTGCAGTTTACCCCCAAGGGTCCCGGAAGCATGTTGCGAAGGGTGCCGAAGTGGCACTTGTCACGTTTGCCGGTTTCGATTTCATCTTCCCGAAAAGTGCTGGTAGAGTTTTATGTCGTTGCCCCGATAGCTCAGTGGTAGAGCGCCATCTTGGTAAGATGGAGGTCCCGGGATCGATTCCCGGTCGGGGCTCTCAATGGGAGGGCCCGCGTTGCTAAGGCTGTTTGTTTTGCAGAGGCCGTTTAGGAATGCGGGCTTCACTCATTTATGGCGGTGTAGCTCAGTTGGTTAGAGCGCACGACTCATAATCGTGAGGTCGGGAGATCGAGCCTCCCCACCGCTACACATCAGGGCAGGTCCGGAAGTTTTCAAACTTCCGTGCCTGCCCTTTTTGTTTGCCCGGATGCCGGTGCGGCGCAGGCCACACACCGGGCAGAAGTACATCTCAATATGTTGGATACCAGGGCCGGGCCCGTCCAGATCAATCGCCACCCCCACGGAACGAAAGACGAAGACCTCCATGACTGAGCATTTTTCCGATCCGATCACTGCCGGGCATCCGGACGACCTGCCGACGCGCAGGCGCCGGAAGGCGGAGGTCGCGAGTGAAAACCAATGGTGGAACCAGCCCCCGAGCAGTGGTGCCGGGATCAGCGGTGACCGGCGCAGCGATCTGGGGGACGGTGTCGGCTACGGGGGTGGCGACGGCGGACTCGGTGCCGGAGGATTCGGCACGGGCGATGATGCGCGGCTGTACGGGGAAGCCGGGGAGTACGATGGCCGGGGGTTCGCGGCCCGGAGTGACGACGGAGGGGAGTACGGGGATTCCGCCGCAGCGGACGGCCTGGGTCCCGACGTCGCAGAGGGTATGTCAGCGCACGCCGCCGCAGGATGGAGTGAACCGGCCGCGCCGCCCGCCGCCGGACCCGCCCGGGTAGCGGCCCTGCCGCCCCTGCCGGACGGAAGGCCCGAATACTACGCTTCGCCGGACGAGCCGGAATACTACGCAGTACCGGATGAGTCCGCCGTGGCTGCCGCGGCAGGCGTGGCCCCGGCCGTGCCCGAAGCTCCGGCATGGGCCGCAGCCCCGGAAGGGCACCAGGCGGCCAGCCGTGCCGAGGCCCGGGGCGAACGCGGCCGCCGTGCCTCGTTCCTGGACCAGCAGCCCGCGTCCATCCCTGCGTCCAAGGGCTTCCGCGGCCTGCTGACCGGCCTGGGCCTGCGGATGACCCCCTCCGCCCAGGAACTGGAGGAACGCCGCGACATGCGTGCCGTCAGCCAGCACTGGCCCGGCCCGCGGACCATATCCGTGGTCAACGGCAAGGGCGGGGCCAACAAAACACCCACCACCGTCATGCTGGCCGCAGTGTTCGCCCGCAACGGCGGCGGCCCGGTCCTGGCCTGGGACAACAACGAGACCCGCGGCACGCTCGGCTGGCGCACCGAGCAGGGGCCGCATGAGGCTACCGTGATGGACCTCCTTCCGCAGACAGCCGACCTGCTCTCGCCCTCGGCGCAGTCCGCCCTGCTGGCCCGGTTTGTGCACCACCAGATCGAGGACAAGTTCGATGTCCTCCGCTCCAAGCCGGACGTGCTGGCCTCCGAACAGAAAATCACCGCAGAGGACTTCGATGCCCTCCATGAGGTGGCGTCCAAGTACTTCCGCCTCAACATCGTGGATTCCGGCAACGACGAAAGTGCCGAACGCTGGCTGCGCATGATCGACCACACGGACCAGCTGGTCATAGCCACCACCACCGTGGAAGAACATGCCGAGGCCGGTGCACTGCTGCTGGAGGCACTGCAGGTCCGCGGCGGCCGTTACGCCGAACTGGCCCGGGACGCCGTCGTGATTGTGAGCCAGTCCGACCGGAACGGAACCGACAGCCAGGCCCGTGCCGTGGCCCAGGGCTTCGGCCAGCTGGCCCGGGCGGCCGTAACCATTCCCTACGACGCGGCACTGCGCAAGGGCCAGATCCGCTATGACTCCCTGAAGCCGGCCGCACGGCGGGCCTGGCTTGCCGCCGCTGCCGCCGTCGCCGAGGGCCTGTAAACAGCCCGGAACCGGCTGCGGGCCGGACGCAGTGCGTTCTCCAAGAGCTAAATAAGGTTGCTTATTATCCCCCTGGCTCCATAGGCTGGGGTGCAGCGGAAGCCGCAGGGCTTCCGGAAACCGTAGAAGCACCGCCGGTGCCCGCCCCGCAGGAGGGCGCCGGCAAAGACGAACGGAGGCACCATGGCAGAACATGACATTTCCGGTAAGAAGGTAGCGTTCCTCCTCACCGACGGCGTGGAGCAGATCGAGCTGACGAGCCCCTGGGAAGCGGTGAAGGATGCCGGCGGCGAACCCGTCCTGGTCTCCCCGAAGCAGGGCACCATCCAGGGCTTCGACGGCATGGACAAGGGTGAGACCTTCACCAGGGACCTCGACGTCGCGGACGCCGATCCCGACGAGTTCGACGCACTGGTGCTGCCCGGCGGCGTGGTGAACGCCGACTTCCTGCGCGTGAACGAGGATGCCCAGCAGTTTGCCCGGGCCTTCTTCGAAGCGCATAAGCCCGTTGCCTCGATCTGCCACGGCCCCTGGCTGCTGATCGAAGCCGGCGTCGTCAAGGGACGCGACATGACGTCCTACCACACGCTGGCCACCGACCTGAAGAACGCCGGCGCGAACTGGAGCGACGAGGAAGTGGTGGTTGACGCGGGTTTTGTCACCAGCCGCAACCCGGATGACCTCCCGGCCTTCAACGACAAGCTCGTGGAGGAAATTGCCGAAGGCGAGCACGAGGGACAGCACGCCTGACGCCTCCCGAAACACCGCCAAGGGGTGGGGTAACGTGAAACCGTTACCCCACCCCTTGGCGTTTGGTTGCCCCCTTGATCCCTGACGACATGCCCGACAGAAACCTCAACAGCAACCCCGGCAGGACCTCCGGCATGTACCTGTGCTCCGGTACCTCCTGGGACGCCTCCGGCCCCCGGCTGGCCCTGCATACGCCGGAAGGGAAACCTGCCAGTCTCCGGTTGGAGCGGGGAACGGAACTGCGGTTCTCCGTCCTGGCCGGGCCCGACGGAACGGCGTCGCGTTTTTGCCTGGGCTCCTGGCAGATAGCCGGCGACGGCGGACAGGCCCACAGCCCGTGTCCGGACCAGGCGCCGGCAGGGCGCGGTTACCAGTGCGGCCTGTGTTTTGCCCGTGACGAGGTGCGGGGCATGCACAACAGCCACCGCTCCGTCAGCATCCCCGAGACCCTGCGGCACTATCTGGACCGACCGCACTGGCTCTACGTGGCCACCTTTGCGGACGGGTCCACCAAAGTCGGTACCGCGGCGGACCCGCGCAAGCGGCTGCGCCTGGTGGAACAAGGTGCGGTCCGTGCACAGTACGTTGCCCGCGCCGGCAACGGCCTGACCGTGCGGGTGCTTGAAGATACCGTGACGTCCCTGCTGGGCCTGCCTCAGGCGGTCCGCGCCGAAACCAAAACGGCGGCGTTGACCAGACCCCTCGCCGTCGCCGAACTGGAGGCGGTCAACGCCGAGGCCGCCGATTCAGCGCGGACCCTGCTGGACCAAACGGGCATCGAGGGATTCCACACCGTCGAAGAGCGGTGGGATCCGCCGGCGCAGTGCGCCACAGTCCTGGAAGCAAACAGCGGGATCTACCCCTGCGATCCCGGCGCCGGCGAGCATGGCATGATCATCCAGGCGGTCCTGGGGTCCGCTGCCCTGGTCCGGGTGGACGGCGAGCAGACCCTGTTTATGGCAGACCTTTCCCGCCTCAAGGGCCGCCGGCTCCGCACCGGGGACTACCGCACCTCCGTGCCGGCCCTGCAGGCAGCCCTTTTCTAGCACTGCGATAGTCCGGCGGGCAGGACGGGCGGGCCCGGTGCCGGTCCCGCAGGCAGCCCGGTTCTGGTCCGCCGTGCCCGCCCCTGTATTCTGAAGGCATGCTAAACACCCCGTGGGAAACCGGCTCGCCCTTGTATCGGAAACTGGTAGTGAGTGCCCTGGCGATCAGCGGCGCCGGGGTCCTGCTGGTGCTCCTGGGGGCACTGACAGATAACCAGGTGATGATGTACATCGCCCTTCCCCTGATTGTGGTGGGCCTGAGCACGCACCTGAGCGGCATGGTGGTCCGTGCGCGTGACACCCGCCGCCGGATCAAGGGAACCGGGGACAGCAAATGAGCATCAATCCCGACCTGCAGGGCCGCAGCTACCCGGCGGGGGAGCCTTACCAGGTGGGGCGCGAGAAGATCCGCGAGTTCGCCGCAGCGGTCAAGGCCACCAACCCGGCCCACTTCGACGTCGCACGTGCGCGCGAACTGGGCTATGCCGACGTCGTTGCCCCGCCCACGTTCGCGATCATCATTGCCCAGCGGGCCGATGCCCTGCTGGTTGCCGACCCCGATGCCGGCATCGACTTCTCCCGGGTGGTCCACGCCGACCAGCGCTTCACGCATCACCGCCCCATTGTGGCCGGGGATGAACTGGTAGCCGAGCTGCACGTAGATTCCGTCCGGGCCATGGGCGACGGCGCGCTGATCACCACCCGCGCCGAGATCTCCACCGCCGAGGGCGAGCAGGTAGCAACCACCACGTCATCCATCCTCGTCCGCGGAGAGGGCCAGTAACCGCCATGTCCATCGCACTGAGTGAACTGTCCAAGGGCGACGAGATCGGTTCCGCGACGCTTGAGATTTCCCGTGCCGACCTCGTCCGCTATGCCGGCGCCTCCGGCGACTTCAACCCCATCCACTGGAACGAGCGGTTTGCCCGTGAGGTGGACCTGCCCGGCGTGATTGCCCACGGCATGTTCACCATGGGCGCCGCCGTCCAGCTCGTGAGCGACTGGATCGGTGATCCGGGCGCGGTGATCGGCTATCAGACCCGCTTCACCCGGCCCGTCCTGGTGGAAGACCTTGACGGGGCACCCGGAGCCGTCGTGGAGGTCACCGGCGTGATCGGCGCCGTGGACCCGGACAACTCCACCGCACGCGTGGACCTGACGGTGACCTACAACGGACAGAAAGTGCTGGTCAAGGCACAGGCAGTGGTGCGGGTCTGGTGACTGCTTTGACCCGGATGCCGCTGGCATCGCTGACCACCGCCCGCGTGGGCGGACCCGCCCGCCGCTACCTCGAGGCCGAAACCGAAGACGAATTGATCATCGCCGTGCGCGCTGCGGATGAGGCCGGGGAACCCCTGCTGATTATCGGCGGCGGATCCAACCTGCTGATCTCCGACCAGGGTTTTGACGGTGCAGTGATCCGCATAGCCACCCGCGGACTGCAGATCACCGACGCCGCGGACGGCAGCACCGTGCTCCGCGCCGAGGCGGGCCACCCGTGGGATGAACTGGTGGCGTACACCCTCGCCCAGGGGTACTCCGGCCTGGAGGCCCTCTCCGGCATCCCGGGGCTGGCCGGTGCCACCCCCGTGCAGAACGTTGGTGCCTACGGCGCGGACGTTTCCCAGTCCATCCGGCTGGTCCGTGCCTGGGACCGCCGGGAACGCAGCGTGGTGGAGTTTAACAATGCGGACCTTGGCTTCGGGTACCGGGATTCGCTGCTCAAGCGCAGTACCGTCAACGGATCACCCCGGTACGTGGTGCTCAGCGTGGAATTCACCCTTGCCAAGGGCCATACCAGCGCACCGGTCCGGTATGCGGAACTGGCCCGGGCCCTGGACACGGACCTGGGGGAGTGCGCCGACGCCGTCGACGTCCGCCGGGAAGTCCTGAAGCTGCGGGCCGGAAAGGGAATGGTCCTGGACGCCTCGGACCCGGACACGTACAGCACCGGGTCCTTCTTCACCAATCCGATTGTGGACGAAGCCACGGCAGCCACGCTGCCGGCAGAGGCACCGCGCTACCCGGTGGCGGAGCCCGGGCAGGTAAAGCTCAGCGCCGCCTGGCTCATCAGCAACGCCGGGTTCCGGAAGGGCTTTGGCCTGGACCCGGCGGACGGCACTTCAGGACGGGCCTCGCTCTCCACCAAGCACAGCCTGGCCGTCACCAACCGGGGAGAAGCTACCGCGGAGGACCTCCTGGTGGTCGCCCGCGCGGTGGCCGGGGGCGTAGAGAAGGTCTTTGGGATCCGGCTGCACCCTGAACCGGTCCTGGTGAACTGCGCCCTCTAGGCGGCGCGCCCGCCGCCTGGACCGGCAGCCCCCGCACCCGGCCCTTTCCTGGCTTCCTCCGCCGCGGCACGCGTGCTGCGGATGGCCGGACGGTGCCGGCCCGGATCCAGCAGATGGCAGTTGCACAGCCACTGAACCAGCCGCGGAGTCAGGCTGATCTGGGTGCGCCTGTCCTGCAGGTCCGGCAGCAGCCACCGGGGCTGAAGGAAACCGGTAAGGGCGTACGCAAGTTCTGCGGCGCCAAAGAGGCGGGCAAAGGCGCGCTCCGGCTCGAGGCAGCGCTCAAGCGCCAGCAGGGCGGCGTCCTCGGGGCAGAGGACGGACGCGCCTTCGGCTTCCAGATACGCCCGCAGCTGTGCGGCGACCCGCAGGTACCGGGCATGCGTGGGTATCTGCTTGCCGGCGCAGCTGAACGTGAAGAAGGTGTCGAGGATGAAATCCACGTTGTGTCCCGGACCGGGCAGCTGATTCACCATAAGGACAACCTGCCACCCGGCTCTGACAATTCCGGGCCGGGACAGTTCCACGGCCGGCACAATTCCACGGCCGGCACCCCCGGTGCCGCGCTCCTAGAGGTTGCCGGTGGCGATGCGCAGCATGCGGCGCAGCGGCTCGGCCGCGCCCCAGAGCAGCTGGTCGCCGATGGTGAAGGCGCTGATGTACTCCGGGCCCATCTCCAGCTTGCGGATGCGTCCCACGGGGACCTGCAGCGTGCCGGTGACTGCCACCGGGGTCAGTTCGGCCATGGTGGCTTCCTTGGTGTTGGGCACCACCTTCGCCCACTCGTTGTCCGCGTCGATGATCTTTTCGATCTCCTCAACGGACAGGTCCTCGGTGAGCTTCAGGGTCAGGGCCTGGGAGTGGGAGCGCATGGCGCCGATCCGCACGCACAGGCCGTCGAACGGGATCCGCCCCGCAGCGTCGCGGCCGAGGATCTTGTTGGTCTCTGCCCCGCCCTTCCACTCTTCCTTGGACATGCCGTTGCCCAGGTCCGCATCGATCCACGGGATCACGGAACCGGCCAGCGGCACCCCGAACCGGGAGGAATCCATGCCGGGATCCTTCTGCTGCGCCAGCACCGCGCGGTCAATCTCCAGGATGGCCGACGCCGGATCCGCCAGTTCCGCGGCCACCGCACCATTGAGCGTGCCAAACTGGTTCAGCAGCTCACGCATGTGCCGGGCACCGCCGCCGGAGGCCGCCTGGTAGGTCATGGACGTGCCCCACTCCACCAGGCCGTTGCGGAACAGGCCGCCCAGCCCCATAAGCATGCAGGACACGGTGCAGTTGCCGCCGACGAAGTTCTTCACGCCGCGGGCCAGGCCCGCGTCAATGACATCGCGGTTGACGGGGTCCAGCACAATGATGGCGTCGTCGTTCATCCGCAGCGTGGAGGCCGCATCAATCCAGATGCCGTCCCAGCCTGCGGCACGCAGTTTGGGGAAGACCTCGGAGGTATAGTCCCCGCCCTGCGCCGTGACAATGATCGGCAGCTTGGCCAGGGCCTCGACGTCGTACGCGTCCTGCAGCGGGCCGGCACCGGACGCGAAGGACGGGGCAGCACCGCCGGCGTTGGAGGTGGAGAAAAATACCGGGTTGATCAGGCCGAAGTCGCCTTCGTCCTGCATGCGCTGCATCAGGACGGAGCCGACCATGCCTCGCCAGCCGATGAAACCTGCAGTGGGAACGGAGGAGGAAGTCATGGTTTCCACTTTAGGGCAGCTGGGCGCCGCCGTCGCGGTAGCCTGCGTCACGGTCCGCCACATCGCGGGTCCAGAGCGCAATCCGGTAGTTCGTGCCGTTACCGCCCGTACGCCAGCCGGAGGCCGGGCTGACTCCCGTGAAGGTCCAGTCGGATCCAAGGACCGGCGCGAAAGTGTCGCCCTCGGCCTGGGTGTCGATGACGGTCACCACCGCGGTCCGGGCCACTTCGGCGGCAGCCTCGTACAGCTGCGCACCGCCGATAATCCAAACCTCGTCGCTGCCCGGGCTGGTGCCGGCGATTTCCAGGGCCTCGCCGAGGGAGCCGGCGACCACTGCTCCTGAACCCGCCACCTCGGCGGCCAGCTCGGAGCTTGAGGACACAATGATGTTGGTGCGGCCGGGAAGGGGCCGGTACTTAGCGGGGAAGGATTCCCAGGTCCGCCGGCCCATAATCACAGGGTGCCCGTCCGTGGTGGCCTTGAAATGGGCCATGTCCTCCGGCAGGTGCCAGGGCATTCCGCCGTCCCGGCCGATCACGCCGTCGACCGTCTGCGCCCAGACCATGCCGATCAGGGGCTCCCCGGCGGGAACCGTGCCCAGTTCCTGCAGTACGTCGTGCAGGGACGCCCCCTCGCCGGACCCGCCGCCCACCGGGTAGTACCTGGTGCCGGAGGCGGACGTGTTGGGTAGTGACTCAGTCATGGATGTCCTCTCAAACCGCGATAGGAGCTTTGATGCCGGGGTGGTGCCGGTAATCGAGGACTTCGAAGTCCTCAAGCGTGTAGTCGAAGATGCTTTCCGGAGTGCGCCGGATCCGCAGCTGCGGGTAGGGGTACGGTTCCCGGCTCAGCTGTTCCCGGACCTGCTCAACGTGGTTGTCGTAAATGTGGACGTCGCCGCCGCTCCACACGAATTCGCCCGGCTCCAGGCCGGTCTGCTGGGCCACCATGAGGGTAAGCAGGGCGTAGGAGGCGATGTTGAAGGGCACGCCCAGGAAGGTGTCCGCGGAGCGCTGGTAGAGCTGGCAGGAGAGCCTGCCGTCGGCAACATAGAACTGGAACATGGCGTGGCACGGCGGCAATGCCATGTTGTCCACCTCGGCCGGGTTCCAGGCAGTGACGATGTGCCGGCGGGAATCCGGGTTCTTCCGGATGCCTTCCACCAATTTGGCAATCTGGTCGATGTGCCCGCCGTCGGGGGTGGGCCAGGAACGCCACTGGACGCCGTACACGGGCCCGAGTTCGCCGTCTTCGTCCGCCCACTCATCCCAGATGCTGACGCCGCGCTCCTGCAGCCAGCGCACGTTTGAATCACCGCGCAGGAACCACAGCAGTTCCAGGGCAACGGACTTGAAGTGCACACGCTTGGTGGTGATCAGCGGAAAGGACTCGCTGAGGTCAAAGCGCATCTGGCGGCCGAACACGCTGCGCGTGCCGGTTCCGGTGCGGTCCGACTTCTGCGTACCGTTGGCCATGACGTCGCGCAGCAGGTCTTCATACGGGGTAGGAATGCTCACCGGGCCAGTCTAGTTCAGGTCAGCCTGCCAGCAGCGGGAGTGCGATTCCCGCCACAAGCCCGGCCACGGCGAGCAGGAGGATCACCAGGTAAAAGGCCAGCCCGGCGGGACGGCCCGCGTTCACAGACCAGCCTGCCCCCAGCCGTTTGGGCACCAGCACGCGGGGATCGGCCCGGTTGGCGTAGATGCCGGCCCGGTAGTTGCCGGGGTCGGAGACGGGATCGGCGGCGGGATCAACCCCGGGCGGGGCAGTGGACGGCCCGGCAGGAAGCCCGTCGCCGGCAACTTCCCGGCGGTACCGGCGCCGGGCCGCCAGCCCGATGCCCGCCATGGCCAGGAACAGGGCGAGGGTGGGCAGCAGGAATTCCAGGACGCTGCCGTCCGGCGGCAGGAGCCAGCCCCGCAGGGTCACCCAGGCGAAGAGCAGGCTCAGCCCGAAGGTTGTGGCCCCCAGGAAGAACTGTGTGGCCCGGAGGTTGGCGGTCTGCTCCTCCGCGGTGTGCAGCTGTGCGGACGCGGCCGGCAGGCGGGGGACAAGGGCCGCGGTCCCCAGCAGGAACAGGATCAGCCCGGTGGCGATCAGCGGCGACGCGAAGACTGACCAGACTGACTTCTGCGCATAGCTGTCGGCTTCTCCCGCACCGTTCCAATGCACCGGCAGGGTCTGTGGCAGGCCCGGGTAGAGCAGTGCCCCGGCCGCAGCAGTGGCCAGCACGACGGCGCCGGCCGCTACGTACCAGCGGCGGGCCGGTCCCGGCATGGTGGTGTGTTGCTGTGTCTCGGTCATGATGCGCGCCCCCTTAACGCGGGGCCAGCCTAGCAAAACCGCGCTGCCGGCCCGGTAGGCGCAGGTGCGCGGCGGGCCGTCAGTCGTCGAACGCCCGGTATTTCTCGAGGGAGACGATGCGGCCCTCGTCGGCGTAGCTGACCTGGCAGATCACCGATTCGCCCGGGGCCAGATAGGGGTCCTTGCCCGGCAATCCGGCAGCCATCTCCACAGGCATGTGCGCAGCGAGGACGTCAAAGACCAGCGGCAGGACCGGACGGTGGGTGCACACGGCCACGGGCTTGGCCTTGTCGAACAGACCCTCGATCACGTTGCGGGCTTTTCCGGGCTTCCGCTTGGCGTTGTGCTCGGTGAGCGCATCAGCAGTCTTGAATTTGCTGCCTTCGGCTTTGACGTAAGGCTTCACGGTCTGCACGCAGCGGACCCAGGGGCTGGAGACCACTCGTTTGGGGCGCCAGGCCACGAGCAGCCGGGACACGGCCATGGCCTGCCGGAGTCCGGTGGCCACCAGGGGGCGTTCGCCTTCGGCGCGGGTCCAGGAGGACCGCGGCTTGGCCTTGGCATGCCGCACCACAATCAGCGGCCAGGTCTGCAGGCGCTGCTCGTCATAGGCCATCACCAGTTCCTGCAGCGGGAGCTTGTCCGTGGGATTGGTCAGTGCCTCGGTGGCCTCTTCGGGGCTGCACCAGCGGATGCCGTCCACTTCCTTGCCGTCCGGCCGGGCCTTGTCCGAATCAACACGGGAGGCCCAGTAATGGACGATCTTCATGCCGGAGGCCACCGGGTAGACGGTGGGCGGCAGCGGGATGCCCAGGTTGATGCGGAGCCCCACTTCCTCCCGGACCTCGCGGACGGCGCACTCAGGGGTGGTTTCGCCCTCGTCCAGCTTGCCCTTCGGCCAGGACCAGTCGTCGTAGCGGGGGCGGTGGATCATCAGGACCTGCAGCTTGCCTTCCCGCACGCGCCAGCACAGCGCGCCGGCGGCCACCACCGTGATCGGTGCATCTTCGGGCGCAGCGGTCTGCGTCGTTCCGGGCTCCGTGGCTGCCATCAGCGGCGGGCCACCGAGCGCTGGCGGGAACGGGAAGCCAGCAGCCAGGACTGGACATCCTGGAGCGGGTTACCCTCGGCGTCCTTGTGATGGCGGTTCCAGATGCCCTCCGCGTCCAGGTGCCAGCTCGCGGTCCCTGGATCCATGTACCGGTCCATCAGCGCCACGAGGTCCGCGACGTCGTCCTTGGACGCCAGCTGGACCAGGGCCTCCACCCGGCGGTCCAGGTTGCGGTGCATCATGTCCGCGGATCCGATGAAGACCACCGGATCGCCGCCGTTGGCAAAGGCAAAGACACGTGAGTGTTCCAGGAACCGGCCCAGGATCGAACGCACGGTGATGTTCTCGCTCAGGCCCGGCACACCGGGACGGACCGAGCAGATGCCGCGAACAATGACGTCCACCTGCACTCCGGCCTGGGAGGCACGGTAAAGCGAGTCGATGATGGCTTCGTCCACCATGGAATTGACCTTGATGATGACCCGGGCATTCAGCCCGGCCTTCTTATTGGCGATCTCCCGCTCAATCCGGTCGATCAGGCCCGAACGGACGGAGCGAGGCGCCACCAGGAGCCGCTTGAAGGTGGACTTCGGGGCGTAGCCGGAGAGCTGGTTGAACAGCTTGGTCAGGTCCTCGCCCACCTGCTCGTTTGCCGTCAGCAGGCCGAGGTCTTCGTAGTAGCGGGCCGTCCGTGGGTGGTAGTTGCCCGTGCCGATGTGGCAGTAGCGGCGCAGTCCGTCCACTTCCTGCCGGACCACCAGGGAAAGCTTGCAGTGCGTCTTCAGGCCCACAATGCCGTACACCACGTGCACGCCGGCCTGCTCGAGCTTGCGGGCCCAGGAGATATTGGCCTGCTCATCGAAGCGCGCCTTGATCTCCACCAGCGCCAGGACCTGCTTGCCGGCCTCGGCCGCATCAATCAGGGCGTCGACAATGGGGGAGTCGCCCGAGGTGCGGTACAGCGTCTGCTTGATGGCCTGGACCCGGGGATCGGCGGCCGCCTGCTCCAGGAAGGCCTGCACCGAGGTGGAGAAGGAATCGTAGGGGTGGTGCAGCAGTATGTCCCGACGGCGCATGGCAGCGAACACGTTCGCCGGCTTGGAGGTCTCGGACTCCTTCAGGTGCCGGTTGGTGTGCGGAACCTGCTTCGGGTAGTGCAGGTCGGTCCGGTCGATCCGGCTGATCCCGGACAATCCGCGCAGGTCAAGCGGGGCGGGCAGCACATACACCTCGTCCGATTCCACGCCCAGCTCGCGCTCGAGCAGTTCACGGATGTTCGGGTTCATGTCCGGGGTGATCTCCAGGCGTACCGGGGGACCGAACCGGCGGCGGAGCAGTTCCTTCTCCAGGGCCTGGAGGAGGTTCTCGGCGTCGTCCTCTTCCACCTCGAGGTCCTCGTTGCGGGTGACCCGGAAGGTGTAGTGCTCAATGACGTCCATCCCCGGGAACAGCTGGTCCAGGTGCTGGGCAATCACGTCTTCGAGGGTAATGAACCGGGCAGTGCGCCCGGCCACGTTGCCGGCACGCGGGCCATCCACTGAGATCAGCCGGGGAAGCTGGTCCGGGACCTTCACCCGGGCGAAGAACTCCTTGCCGCTGACCGGGTTGCGGACCACCACGGCCAGGTTCAGGGAAAGCCCGGAAATGTAGGGGAACGGGTGGGCCGGGTCCACGGCCAGGGGAGTGAGGATGGGGAAGACCTTGGAAGCGAACTGTTTGTGCAGGTTCGCTTTCGCGGCGTCGTCGAGTTCGTCCCAGCTGACCAGGTAGATCTGTTCGCCGGCCAGGGCGGGACGGATCTGGCGGGCAAATACGTCGGCGTGCCGCTGCTGCAGGCGGTAGCCGGCCGCCACGATTTCCTCGAGTTGTTCAATGGGGCTCATGCCCGCCGCGGAGGGGACTGCCAGCCCGGTGGCGATGCGGCGCTTCAGTCCGGCCACCCGGACCATGAAGAACTCGTCCAGGTTGGAGGCAAAGATGGACAGGAAGTTCACCCGTTCCAGCAGGTACAGATCCGGGTCTTCCGCCAACTCAAGGACCCTGGCGTTGAAGTGCAGCCAGCTGATTTCGCGGTCCAGGAAGCGTTCCGGGGAGATCTCACCGCTGGGAACCAGTGCGGGTCCGAAATCGGGGATGTCGATGCGGTCCTGCGTGGCCCGGGGCGCCGACATGGCCTCGGCGGACCCAAAGGTCGCGCGGGGCTCGGCGGCGGTATCGAAATCCATAGTGTCTCCCTGGGGTGCTGGCGGCGGGACAGGGGGCACGGCCCCGGCGGCCGGGGCTGTGTCCTGTCCCAACAACATTACAAGCTGTGCAATCTAAGCGGGGGCGTACATCACGTCCTGGTCCCAGCGGACGAAGCCCAACCGCTGGTACAGGGACACGGCGGCGGTGTTGTCCGCGTCCACGTAGAGCATCACCGCATCCAGACCCGCTGCGTGCAGGTGCTCGATGCCGGCAATGGTCAGGGCCTTGCCCAGTCCCATGCCTTGGGCCGCGGGGCTGACCCCCACCACGTACACCTCGCCAATGGGCGGATGGCCTCCCGCTCCGGGGTGCACCTTGGTCCAGTGGAAGCCCAGGATCCGCCCGTCGCCGTCCACGGCCAGGAGGAACCCGGCGGGATCGAACCAGTCCTCGGCCATCCGCGCCTGCAGGTCCGACAGGGTCATGGAGCCCTGCTCGGGATGGTGCGCAAACGCAGCGGCGTTGGCCTCCAGCCACGGAAGCTCATCCTTGCCCGGCTCAAAGGCACGCAGCGACACCCCGTCCGGGAACGGGGCGGAGGGCAGTGCCTGCGCACCGCGGCCCAGGCGCATTTTCCACAGGTCACGCACCGGCCGGTAGCCGAAGCGGGCGGCAAGCTGCACGGCCGCCTCGTGGTTGCCGTGCGACCAGGCGGAGGGGCGGGGTGAACCGGTGCCGGCGGCGCGTTCGGCAACGGCGCGGGCCAGGGCGGTGCCCACGCCCTGGTTGCGGTACGTCGGATGCACTACGAGTTCCAGGACGCCGGCATCGCCGGGAGTCTCCGAAACCAGGACGGCGACGCCGGCCAGCCAGCGGCCGCTGCCGGAGCCCGAGGCGCCGTCGTCGGCGTAGGTGGTGAAGACCGCGAGGGTATCCGGGTCCGTGTCCGGGGAGCGCAGGTCTACCAGCGTCTGTTCGGAAAGCGGCGGGTTCCCGTCCGAATCGCGGGCGGCGGCGGCCAGGGCCAGGATGTCCGCCAGTGCGTCCGGCTCCGGCGTGCCGCGGGTTTCCACTACGGGCCAGGCTGTCTGCTGTTCTTCACTCATGACGAAAGCCTAGCGCGGCCTGGCCCGCCCGGCCGGAGTTGCGCCGCGTGGACCTGCCGGTACCCCAGCCGGGGGCGGTCAGGCATCCTGGCTGGCGGGGGCGGCGGTTTCGGCGCGGGAGCGGGTGAAGCGGTACCCGACATTGCGTACCGTGCCGATCAGCGTTTCATGGTCCGGGCCCAGCTTGGCGCGCAGGCGGCGCACATGGACATCAACGGTCCGGGTGCCGCCGTAATAGTCATAGCCCCACACCTCGTGGAGCAGTTGGTCGCGGGTGAACACCCGGCCGGGGTGCTGCGCCAGGTACTTAAGGAGTTCGAATTCCTTGTAGGTCAGGTTCAGGGCCGTGCCGTTCACCCGGGCGGTGTAGCTCGCCTCGTCGATGACGACGCCGGAGGCGTGGATTTCGGTGGCGGCATCCTCTGCGCCGTTGCCGCCCCGGGCCGAGGCCAGCCGCAACCGGGCTTCGAGTTCCGCCGGACCGGCGGTGTCGAGGATGACGTCGTCGGAGAGCCAGTTGGGCGCGACGGCGGCCATGCCGCCCTCGGTGAGGATCAGGATCAGCGGCGTGCCCAGGCCGGTGGCCTTCAGCAGCTGGGTCAGGGACCGGGCTCCGACCAGGTCCTTGCGGGCATCGATCAGGATGACGTCGCTGGGCTCGGTGTCCAGCAGGGCCGTGGGTTCCGCAGGGACGACATGGACCTTGTGGTTGAGCAGCTCCAGGGCAGGCAGGACGTTCACTGAGGCACCTGAACTGTTGGTCAGGAGCAAAATGTGCGACATAGGTCCTCCGAATGTTGGGCGCACACCGTTGGGCACAAAATCTTCGCCGATCCGCTTGGCTGGAAGTGATCGAAAGTATACCCATCGGGCTTTGCGGGCCTGTCGCTTTTCATCTGCACGCCGTAATAAGGCAGGATAACTAGGGTGAAACTATGGAGCGTAGCGGTGCCGGCGGCGCTTGCCATCATCGGTATCGTGAGTGCTTCCTACCTTTCGGTGCCCGCAGTGGCCCTGGTGGGCGGTGCTGCCGCAGCACTGACCGGCCTGTGCTGGCCGCACCTGATCGGAGTGCCGGCCCGGAAGACGCAGGGAGCCGTGCTGGCCCTGGTGGGTGCCGGCGCAACAGCTGCTGCCTTCTTTGCCCCCGCGGCAGCCATGCTGACCTGGCTGCCCGCCGCCGTCGCCGTCGGCGTGGGTGCCGTTTTCCTGATCCAGCTGCTCCGCGGCACCGGGCAGGCCCACCGCCTTGAATCGATTGTCGGCATCATTACCGGCGTGCTGGTGACCGCCATGGCTTCCGGCTGGGTGGCCGCGGACCGACTGGCCGGCACCAGCGGAGACCCCGCCCTGCTGACCGTGACGGGAAGCGCCGCGCTGGCCGCCGTCGCGGTGTCCCTCATCCCGCTGCCGGACCGGATGGCGGCACCGCTGGGCCTGGTGGCCGGCGGGCTGTGCTCCGCCCTGGCCGCCGTGCTGGTGGCCGGCATTGCCTGGCCCGCTGCAGCCTTCGCCGGTGTGGTGGTTGCCGCCGTCGTGATGGCCTTCCGGCGCCTGGTGCTCTCCCGGGCGGACAAATCCAGCACTGCCGGGCAGATGGCCCTGGGCCTGGCCCCGGTGCTGGTGATCGGCTCCGTGGTGTACTTCCTCGGCCGCTTCATCGGTTCCTGATCCGCGTTGCCGGGCCCGCTTTTGCCCGCACCTTCCCCGTCATGATCGAATGGCAGGGAAGGAAACAGTTCCTCCCGCGCGTTAGGATGTAGCCATGGTTGCTCTCGAAATCTTCTTCCTTGCCCTGCTCGGCATCACCGGCCTGGCTATCGCCGGATTCGCCGGCCTGGTTGTTTCCCGCCTGTACAAGGGCCAAAAGTAAAACAGCCCGTGCGGCCGGCTGAAACCCGCCGGCACTAAAACCGAAGGACAGGTTCCCCCATGCCCATGGAGATCCCCACCGACCTGACGCCGGAACTGGTTCCGCTCTCCTGGCTTATCGGCACCTGGGAAGGATCCGGGCGGCTTGGCGAAGGCGAAGCCGATTCCGAGCACTTCAGCCAAAAGGTCACGTTCACCCAGAACGGCCTGCCCTACCTGCAGTACACGGCGGAAAGCTGGCTCACCGATGAGCAGGGCACCCGGCTGCGTCCACTGGCAGTGGAGACCGGTTTCTGGGCCCTGGACCGTCCCCTCAACGACGCCGACGGCGGCCCCGGCCTGGTTCCCGCCGACATCGTGCCGGCGCTGCGCAGCGCCGACGAAGTCGAAGAACTGCGCAATGACAACGGCGGCTTCGACATCACGGCCACCATTGTGCATCCCGGCGGCATTGCCGAGCTGTACTACGGGCAGATCAAGGGACCACAGATCCAGCTGGCCACCGACCTGGTGATGCGCGGCGTAAATTCCAAGGAATACACGGCCGCCACCCGCATCTTCGGCCTGGTCAACGGCGATCTGTACTGGCGCTGGGATGTCGCCTCGGAGGGTGAAAACCTCAAGGCCCATGCCTCCGCCATCCTCAAGAAGACCTCCTGACGGCGGGAATAGCCCCGCAAGGCAAGGACGTTGCACCTTCCATGACGTATTCCAGTCCCCTGCTTTCCCGCCACGGTGCCGTTGAAGCCGGCGGCCTCGACGCGGGTACCGCGGCGCACTACGGCGATCCGCTGCGTGAACAGCGCGCTCTCGCGCGCGGAACCGCCGTCGTCGACCTCTCCTACCGCGGCGTGGTCACCGTCCGCGGCGAAGACCGGCTGAGCTGGCTGAACACGCTTTCCTCGCAGCAGGTGACCAACCTGCAGCCCGGCACGAGCTCGGAACTGCTGCTGCTCAGCGTCCAGGGCCGCATCGACTACGACGCCCGGATCATCGACGACGGCGAGACGGCCTGGATGCTGGTGGAAGCCGCCGAAGCCGCCGGGCTGGCCGAATGGCTGGAGCGGATGAAGTTCATGCTCCGGGTGGAGGTTGCCGACGCCACCGCTGACTGGGCGGTAGCCGGCAGCACCACGGAAGTGCCCGCCTGGGAGCAGTACCTGCGCTGGACCGATCCGTGGCCGCACATCGGTTCCGGTGGTTTCGCCTACACCGCCGTCGCGGAGGACACCCATCCCGGGCTGGAACGGCCCTGGCACGAGTACCTGATTCCGCGGGACGGCTTCGAAGCCGCCATGGATGCCTCCGGACGCACCCTGGCCGGAGCCATGGCCGCCGAAGCGCTGCGCATTGCCGCCTGGCGTCCTCGTCTGGGAGCGGAAACCGACGACAAGACCATCCCGCATGAACTGGACCTCATCCGCACCGCCGTCCACCTGGCAAAGGGCTGCTACAAGGGGCAGGAGACCGTGGCACGGGTGCACAACCTGGGCCACCCGCCGCGCCGCCTGGTGTTCCTGCAGCTGGACGGCTCCCAGCACACCCTGCCCGCAGCGGGCAGCCCGGTGATGCTCGGCGACCGCAAGGTCGGCACGCTGACCTCCGTCGGCGCGCACTACGAAATGGGCCCGGTGGGCCTGGCCGTGATCAAGCGGTCCGTTGACCCGACCGTGCCGCTGGTGGTCGACGACGGCGGCGAGCTTTACGCTGCCGCCCAGGAACCCATTGTGGCTCCGGACGCCGGAGCCGTGGTGGGCCGGGCCACGGGCTTCCTGAAGGCACCGCGGCCGTAGCCCGCCGCACGACAGACCGAACCCACAGCAAGAGGAGATTCATGAGCGCCCCGGAACCCCGGCCGGAAATCGACAACGACGTCATCGAACTGGCCGGCCTGGTCTTTGACGCGGCCCGCGCCGGTGACATCGAAGGGATCCGCCAGTACCTGGATGCCGGGGTTCCGGTGAACCTCACCAACGGTGCCGGCGACAACCTGGTGATGCTTGCCTCCTACCACGGCCACACCGGGCTGACGGCCCTGCTGGCCGAACGCGGAGCCGACGTCAACGCGCAGAACGACCGCGGGCAGACACCGCTGGCCGGTGCCGCGTTCAAGGGCTACCTGGAGGTTTTCCGCATCCTGCTGGCTTCCGGTGCGGACCCCGACGCCGGTTCCCCCACGGCGCGCGATACCGCCGGGTTCTTCAAGCGCGCCGAGATGCTGGAGATGCTCGGCTGAGCCGGTTCCAATGTGCCCGGCGCTGAACCTGCCCGGCACTGAACCTGCCCGGACGGAAACCGGGAGCTGCGGAACGTGTGCCGGCTAGACGGACAGGGCCACCGAGGTGCGCACGCCGGCGGGAATGAATCCGGAGCCCACGGCGGTGCGGGCCGCGCCCACATTGTCGAGGCGGGCCCGCCACTGCGGGATCAGACCGCCTGCCATGGCGTCTTCCAGGGCAATGGAGCTGATGTAGCTGCCCAGGCCGCGCAGCCGGTATTCGGGTGCGGTGAGCACGCACATATCCGCGAGGATCCCGTCTGTGATGCTGTAGCCGGCACCCGCCACGGGCCGGGGCTCGTCAAGGGAATCGTCAACGAGGATGAAGTGGTCCTCTTTGCCGGCCAGGCCCGCTTCGGCAACATCGTCCGGCGGGCACAGCCGTTCCAGTGCCACGGCCAGTTCGGGGTCATTGGCCACGGCCAGTTCCTCCAGCGGGGCCACCGAGGGGAAGGAGTCGGCGAAAAAGAGCTGCTCCGCGCCCAGCGTCCGCCCTCCGTGCTCCATGGACATCTGCACCAGGGCGGAATGGCGGGTCAGCTCCGCCGCGCTTTTGCTGCGGGCCCGGTCCGCAGCCCACTCCGGACCGCTGAAAACCTCGGTGCCGAAGAGACGGAGGAAGCAGACGGTTTCGGCCTGGTCGCGGACGCTGTAAATGCGTTCGCCGCTATCCGTCCCGGCCAGTGCATTGTCCTCCAGCCCAAGGTGGCGGGACCAGGCAAGCTGGATAATCGCGATAGTTCCTGAATCCAGGTTCATGCATTTCAACCTACACCGCGCCCCGTCCGCCCACGCAAATGCAGGGCCGGGGCGGCGGAATACTCATGAAACGCACAGGAAACCGCGTCCACCGTGCCCGGGGCGGAGCTAGCCGAAGAGGATGGCGGCTTCGTCGTAGCGGTGCTCGGGAACGGTCTTGAGGTTTCCGAGGGCCTTTTCGAATCCCACGTGCACAATGTCGGTGCCGTGCAGCGAGACCATGGTTCCCCACAGGCCGTCCACCACGGAGTCGACGGCGGCCATGCCCAGCCGGGTGGCCAGGACACGGTCATAGGCGGTGGGCACTCCGCCGCGCTGGATGTGCCCCAGCACGGTGGCCCGGGTTTCAATGCCGGTTCGGGCTTCGATCTCCGGGGCCAGCAGTTCGCCGATGCCGCCCAGACGGGGACGGCCGAAGCTGTCCAGTCCGCGCTCGGAATGCGGCGATTCCATGTCGGTGGTGACAAAGCCTTCCGCGACAACCACCAGCGGGGCGCGTCCGCGTTCGTGGGCTTCGTTCACCCACTGGGCAATCTGGTCCAGGCTCACCGGGTGCTCCGGGATAAGGATGGCGTGGGCGCCGGCCGCCATGCCCGAATGCAGGGCAATCCAGCCCACGTGCCGGCCCATGACCTCGGCCACCATGCAGCGATGGTGCGATTCGCCGGTGGTACGCAGCCGGTCGCAGGCCTCCGTGGCAATCTCCACCGCGGTGTCGAAGCCGAAGGTGTAGTCCGTGGCATCAAGGTCGTTGTCCACTGTCTTCGGCACGCCCACGATCTGCAGGCCGGCGTCGGTCAGGCGCTGTGCGGCAGCCAGGGTGCCCTCGCCGCCGATGGCGATGACGGCGTCGATACCCAGGCGGTCAAGGGTGGCCTTGATCTTTTCCGGTCCGCCGTTGGGGCCTTCAAACGGATTGGTGCGGGAGGTGCCGAGGATGGTTCCGCCCTGCTTGGAGATGCCGCGGACGCGGGAGCGGGGCAGATCCATGATGTCGCCGTCCACCACGCCGCGCCAACCGTCGCGGAAGCCGACAAACTCGATTCCTTCGTATTCCTTGATGCCCTTCAGCACTGCACCGCGGATCACCGCGTTCAGTCCGGGGCAGTCGCCACCGCTGGTGAGAATACCGATCTTCATGTCATTACCCCTGGATCTGCTGGCGGTGGTCCGATGCTGCTCTAGATTCTAGCCAGCCTTCCGGCGGCAACTAAGCCCGGACACCCACCAGTTGCTGCAGGAGGATGGTTCCGTCCGTTTTCGGCAGCAGCAGCCAGGCCACGAGGTAGGTGCCCAGACCCACGAACGGGAGCAGGAAACTGAGGAGGACGCCGATGCGCACCAGGGACACGTCCCAGCCGAAGGTGGCGGCAATGCCGGCGCAGATGCCGCCGGCCCAGCCCTTGCGCCGTTTGATGGGGGAGGAACGCAGGAGGTCGAAGAACTTTTCCATGTACCAAGCCTTATCTGATTGTGTTGAATTAGGAAACTTTTTTGCGGTGCTGCGCCGGCCGCTTACCGCTTCCGGCCCCGCGCGGCGGCGGCCAGGAAACCGCCCGCCAGCAGCGCCAGCCCGGCGCCCAGGGCGAGGCAAAGGACGAGCAGTACCGGATCCACTGACAGGTTCACGGTGTTCACCAGCAGCAGCAGGACGGCCAGGACCACCAGGACCAGGCCCCAGACCACAGTGCCCACCTGGACCTGCCGTTTTGGAGCAGGTTCCGTGTGTGCCCCGTCCGACGCCGGATCCGCAGGGACCGCCCTGGCACCGCCTGGACCTGCACTGTCCGCACCGGCCGTGCCGGATCGGGCTGCGTCGGTACGGGCTTCGTCGGGTCCCACCGGGTACAGGCCGGCCGGATACAAATCGGCCATGTCCGGACTGCTGGGTGCGTACTGCCGGCCGAGGTAGTCCTTCTCGTTATCCATGGCTACAGGTCGCTTTCTTCAGTGGTGACTAGTACGTTTCCGGCGAGCCCGCGGACGTCGATGGTGATCCGGTCGCCGTCGGCGCCGTCATTAATGGTGCGTTCGGATGTGGGCTGCCACAGACCGCTGTAATCATGGCGGTCCGTTCCGTTGCTTACTTCGACATTCCCGGCGGCCATGCCGAACCTGACGGTCACCGGCGAATCTTCCGGAACCAGTACGTTCAGGTTGCCGGCTGCCACGCTAACCGGAATCTCGGTGTCTCCGGCGAGGTCGGTTTCCCTGAGGTCCACCGTTCCGTTGGCTGCCAGGGACGTGTATCCGCCCACGGCCTGGGCTGAGTCCGCAGGGGCCCAGTCGGCATTGCTGCCGACCACAAGGTTGGCATTTGCCCAGCTTCCTTGGGTGAGCAGTGCTGCCACCAGGGCAGCCACGGCAGCCGAACCGATTCCGCCGGAATGCCGGCCGGCGAGCCCCAGGATTACGACGCCGATTCCGAAGACGGCGGCGGCCGCTGCCAGGGCAACGGAAACAGGCGAGCCGAGGGCCAGCACGTTGACGTAATCCAGGGCAAGGACCGCGCCGGCGGCCAGCAGGGCCGCCCCAAAGAGGCACGCGACGTACGGGCCCGAGGCTCCGGGTGTCCGTGCAGCTTTGTTTCCGTGGGGAACCCGCGCCGGGACGGGCGCTTCGACCGGAGCCGCGCCGGGGACCGGCGGCAGGGGTCCCGTGGCTGTGCCGGGAATCGGCTCAGTGGAGGGGACGCCGAAGGCGGGGTCGGGCGTTGGGATGCCGCTCTTGGCCAGCGACACCGTATGCCCGCCGGCCGCCTGGCCCGTGGAGGCCTGGTTGCTCCTGGCAGGCCCGGCTGCGGAGGTGCTGCTGTGCCCCGCGGACAGGTGGTTCTGGACGTATGCCCGGCCCTTTTCACCGGAGAACCAGTAGAGCGCCGCGATGCCCGTACCAATCCAGAAAAGGGTCCAGGTGACGGCGCCGAACCATGAGTCGCCGCCAAGGACGGAGGCTCCCGGCCCGCCCATCCCGAGGACCGTGAAGACCAGGGCACCGGTCATGCCGGAGGTCCAGTTGCCCCGGACCGCTTCCTCTACATGGATCCGGCCATCCGGTTCCGGCAGCAGTGCCCAGGCGACACCGTAGGCCAGGAATCCCACACCGAAGACGCCCAGCACTACAAACAGTCCGCGGATGAGTACTGGGTCCAGTCCGGTCCTGGCGGCGACTCCGCCGGCCACGCCGCCGAACCAACGGTCCGGTGCGCGGACCACGCCGAGCGACCGAAGCCAGGCGTAGAAACCGTTGTGCACGCCGGGCCGGCCGGGTGTGCCGGAGGAAGCGGGACCGGGGCCCGCCGGCTGCTGTTCCGGGGCGCGTGCCGGGTCTTCGGGTCCGGAAGCTGATGATGGGGAAGGATTCATGGAACCAGTCTTCCGTGCGCCGCCCGCTCCCGGCATCAGGGACTACCCTGAGCGGGCCCTGAACCGCCCCTGAAGAACGCCGAAAGTTGACTCCGGGACGCTGTTCCGGGGCCGCTGCGTGCTTGGATAGGACCATGAGAGAACCCCTGGTGCGTCCCCGCGAGCGGATTATCGCCGGTGTCTGCGCCGGCCTTGCCGCGCATCTGGGCTGGCCGGTAAAGCTGACCCGGATTGCCATGGCCGTTATGTGCCTGGGCGCCGGTGCCGGTTTTGTGCTGTACGGGTGGCTGTGGATCATGGTGCCCACGCAGGAGGAACGGGAAAAGAAGGAGCAGGTCCAGGCCAGTCCCCGAAGCATTGCGGATAACTATGCCCGGGCACTGCGGGAGGGCACTCCTGCCACTGGAGGCCCGAACGGAGGGCCGGGTGTGGGACTTGCCGCCGGACTGGGCAAGGCAGGGCAGCGGGAAGTGCTGGCCGGCCTGGCGCTGCTCCTGGTGGCCGCCGCGTTCCTGGCCCAGCGGCTCGGGGCGGACCTGAACTGGGGATTGTTTATTCCGTTCGCCGCCATTGCCGGCGGCGCCGTGCTGGCGTGGACACAGCTGGACGAACGGCGCCGTGCCGGCCTGATGAACAGTGCCGGCGCGGACCGTGCCTCCGGCCTGGTACGGTTGGCCGCCGGGCTGCTGCTGGTGGTGGCCGGTGTCCTCGTGGTGGTTTCCGGGTCCGTGAGCTGGGATGTGCTGATGGCCGGGCTGTTGGCCTCCGCCGCGGTCCTGGCCGGGGTGGCACTGGTCTTCACCCCGTGGGCGGTGAAGCACTGGCGGGATCTGGAGGCGGAGCGCTCAGGCAGGATCCGGCAGACGGAACGCGCGGAAATAGCGGCGCACCTGCATGACTCAGTACTGCAGACCCTGGCCCTGATCCAGAAACGCGCCGGCTCCGAACAGGACGTTATCCGGCTCGCACGTGCCCAGGAAAGGGAACTGCGGCAGTGGCTCTATTCCGACCGGGCCCGCGCCGAGGACCACCTGGTTCAGTGCCTGCGGCGTATCGCTGCGGAAATCGAGGATGCCTACGGGCATCCGATCGAACTGGTGGCGGTTTCCGACGCAGAGCTCGACGAACGGACGGAAGCCCTTGCTTCCGCCACCCGGGCGGCTGTGCTGAACGCGGCCCAGCACGCCGGTGGCACGGTATCTGTTTATGTCGAGTGCCGGCCGGATCAGTTGGAAGTTTTTGTCCGGGACCGCGGCTCCGGCTTTGACCTGGCGGCCGTTCCGCCGGACCGGATAGGCGTGCGGGGATCCATCATCGGCCGCATGGAACGGGCCGGGGGGAGCGCACAAATCCGCAGCACACCGGGTGGAACCGAAGTCCGCCTGGTGCTCCCGCTGCCCAGACACGCTGAGAACGGATCCGGGACCGGTTCGCCTGGCGCGGGCGCCCGCGAAAGCTTCGCCCGAAATGCAGCGGCGGCCCGGGGAACGTCCCCGGCAGGGGAAGCGACCGGCGCCAAACCCGCACCTGCGGCGCACGGGGCGTCCGCTACGCACCGTGCGTCCACCAGCCAGCCCGTCGAACCGTCCCCGACGGAAGCACCATCCGCCCCGCAAGCACCATCCACCCAGGAAGCAAGGCAGAAATGACGTTCCAGACCCACCAGCCCATCGACGTCGTTGTGGTGGACGACCACGCGATCTTCCGATCCGGGCTCCGGGCGGACCTCGATGCGCGGATCAACGTGGTGGCCGAGGCCGACAGCGTTGAATCCGCCGTGGCCGTTATCACCGAGCACCGTCCGGCCGTGGTGCTGCTGGATGTCCATCTGCCCGGCGGCAGCGGGGGAGGCGGCGCGGAAGTCCTGGCCGGGTGTGCCGGGCTGCTCGGGGAAACCCGCTTCCTGGCGCTGAGCGTGTCCGACGCGGCGGAGGACGTGGTTACCGTGATCCGGGCCGGCGCGCGCGGCTACGTCACCAAAACCATTTCAGGCCCGGAGATTTCCGACGCCGTCATCCGTGTTGCCGGCGGCGACGCCGTGTTCTCCCCGCGGCTGGCCGGATTCGTGCTGGACGCCTTCGGCACCGCGAGCGTGGCCTCCGTCGATGACGAGCTGGACCGCCTCTCCGCACGGGAACTGGAAGTGATGCGGCTGATCGCCCGCGGCTACAGCTACAAGGAAGTGGCCCGCGAGCTGTTCATCTCGGTCAAGACCGTGGAAACCCACGTGTCATCGGTGCTGCGCAAGCTGCAGCTCTCCTCCCGGCACGAACTCACCCGCTGGGCTGCGGACCGCCGCCTGCTTTAGCCTTCCGCCCGTCTAGTCTTCGGCCCTGCCCAGGAAGTCCTGCAGCCGCGCCATGCCGGTGGCCAGGTCCTCGTCGCCCAGGGCGTAGGACAGGCGCAGGTAGCCGGAGGGTCCGAAGGCCTCGCCGGGAACCACGGCCACCTCCACGGTGTCCAGGATCAGGGCGGCCAGCTCGGCCGAGCTCTGCGGGCGCACCGGGCCGTTCTTGCCCGGGAACCGGCGGCCGAGCAGTCCGCGGACGTCTGCGTAGGCGTAGAAGGCGCCTTCGGGCATGGGGCACTCCACGCCGTCGATCGAGTTCAGTGCCTCCACCATGGCGCGGCGGCGGCGGTCAAAGGCCTGCTTCATTTCATCCACGGCGGTCAGGGGCCCGGAAACCGCTGCCAGGGCAGCCATCTGCGAGACGTTGGAGACATTGGAAGACAGGTGGGACTGCAGATTGGTGGCGGCCTTGATGACGTCCGGGGCGGCGATCATCCAGCCAACCCGCCATCCGGTCATGGCGTAGGTCTTGGCAACGCCGTTGAGCACAACCACCTTGTCGCCCAGCTCAGGTGCCGCCGTGGCGATGGAGGTGAAGGGCACGCCGTCGTACGTCAGGTGTTCGTAGATCTCGTCCGTAATGACCCACAGTCCGCGGGCGGCGGCCCAGCGGCCGATTTCGGCAACCTGCTCCGGCGGGTAGACGGCGCCGGTGGGATTGGAGGGAGAAACGAACAGCAGCACCTTGGTGGCGTCGGTGCAGGCCGCCTCCAGCTGGTCCACCGTGACCAGGTAGCCCTGCTCGGGTCCGGCGAAGACCTCCACCGGAACGCCGCCGGCCAGCCGGATGGCCTCCGGGTACGTGGTCCAGTAGGGGGTGGGCACCAGCACTTCGTCCCCGGGGTTCACCAGGGTGGCGAAGGACTCGTAGACGGCCTGCTTGCCGCCGTTGGTCACCAGGACCTGCGCCGGGTCGACGGCGTAGCCGGAATCACGCAGCGTCTTCGCTGCAATGGCCTGCTTCAGCTCGGGCAGCCCGCCCGCGGGAGAGTAACGGTGGAAGCGGGGCTGGCGGGCAGCCTCGACGGCGGCGTCGACGATGTACTCCGGGGTCGGGAAATCCGGCTCGCCGGCGCCGAAACCGATCACCGGACGGCCGGCGGCCTTGAGTGCCTTGGCCTTGGCATCCACTGCGAGTGTTGCGGACTCGGCAATGGACGCGATGCGCTCTGAAATACGGCCGGTGGAAGACATGGGGTTCCCGTCTGATGTGGGGCGGCAGCTTACGTTGCGCCGCGTCCGGACCGGGGTCCGGCGACGGCGGCGCTCCCCAGTTTATGCGGTCCGCTCCCGCGCTGCAGTTGTGTGTCCCTGCACCGCCCGCGTGCCCGGTTCGACGTGAGCGCAAAGATTGCGTAGACTGGTTCCTCGGTGGTTCTCCTCACCACACTGCTTTGTGCCCGTCGGTCGGGATTATTTTGGAATAATCAGCCGGATCGGTGTGGCTACAATAGTGCTGGTGGGATGTATTTCCTCCATAGGGTAGTGGCGCAATTGGTAGCGCAGCGGTCTCCAAAACCGCAGGTTGCAGGTTCGAGTCCTGTCTGCCCTGCGCAGAACTGTCATCCGGCAGCTCAGCAGTCCTTCATGGAAACGCACAATTCCGGTTTGTGCCGTGACCGTGTACCTACACAGATGAGTGAGGCGAAGGTGACCGAGACAGCTGCCAGCAGCTCCAAGGGACACCCCTCCAGCGGGCCCAAGAAGCGCGGCTTCTTCGCGGCGATCGCGCTCTTCCTGCGTCAGGTGGTTGCGGAGCTGAAGAAGGTGGTTACCCCCACCCGCAAGGAGCTGCTCAGGTACACCCTGGTGGTCCTGGCCTTCGTGATCGTGATGATGGTTATCGTGACGGTTCTCGACTTTGTCTTTGGCGCCGGCGCACTGTGGATCTTCGGTGAGGGTGGCGGCGAAAGCTAGCCCCAGACCCTGCGTTCCGCCTGCGGGATACGGAACCGGAGACCATGAGCTAGTGCCAAAACCGATAATGCTCTGAAGAAGAAAGCAGGAATCTACGTGTCCGAGCAAGAACTCGAATCACAGATCAATGACAATGCCGCTGATCTGGATACCGAGGATGAAATGACCGCAGCCGACGTCGACGAGGCGCCCGCTGCTGTTGATGCATCGGCAGACGAAGCAGAAGCCACCGAAGAGGTTGCCGCTGCTGATTCCGAGGTTTCCGCGGCTGACCAAGAGCCCGAGGAAGACCCCGTAGTTGCCTTCAAGGCCAAGCTGCGCCGCCAGGAGGGTGACTGGTACGTCATCCACTCCTACGCCGGCTACGAAAACCGCGTGAAGTCCAACCTCGAGACGCGCATCCAGACCCTGGACATGGAAGAGGACATCTTCGAAATCCAGGTCCCGATGGAAGAAGTCGTCGAGATCAAGAACACCACCCGGAAGATCGTGAACCGGGTCCGGATTCCGGGCTACGTCCTGGTCCGCATGAACCTGACCGACGAATCGTGGGGCGTTGTCCGCCACACCCCCGGCGTGACCGGCTTCGTGGGCAATGCCCACAACCCGACCCCGCTGAGCCTCAACGAAGTGTTCTCGATGCTCGAGCACACCGTTGTTGCGCCGAAGACCGAGTCCGGCAAGCCTGCCGCACAGCAGTCGGCCAACATTGCCGTGGACTTCGAGGTCGGCGAACCCGTAACGGTCAACGAAGGACCGTTCGAGACCCTGCAGGCCACGATCTCCGAGATCAAGCCCGAGTCCCAGCAGCTGGTGGTCCTCGTGACCATCTTCGAGCGCGAGACTCCGGTGACCCTTGGCTTCGGCCAGGTCACCAAGCTCCAGTAGCTTTCAGACTTCGCTGTCCGCAGGTCCGCTTTAACCTGCAGGCAACGTCCGGCCACCAAGCCATGGCGGCCACCAACCCGGATGGACGCTCCTGTCCTTCGGGAACATAATTTAGAGAAGGACCCTTTCATGGCCCCCAAGAAAAAGGTCACCGGCCTCATCAAGCTGCAGATCAACGCAGGTGCCGCCAACCCGGCTCCTCCGATCGGTCCGGCACTTGGCCAGCACGGTGTCAACATCATGGAATTCTGCAAGGCGTACAACGCTGCAACGGAATCCCAGCGCGGCAACGTTATCCCGGTTGAAATCACGGTTTACGAAGATCGTTCCTTCACCTTCATCACGAAGACTCCTCCGGCTGCACAGCTGATCAAGAAGGCTGCCGGCGTGGCCAAGGGTTCCGCAACCCCGCACACCGCCAAGGTTGCCAACCTGACCCAGGCCCAGGTCGAAGAGATCGCCACCATGAAGATGGAAGACCTCAACGCCAACGATGTCCAGGCAGCTGCCAAGATCATCGCCGGCACCGCCCGTTCGATGGGTATCACCGTAGAGGGCTAAAGCCCCCTGCATTTCAATTTCACATAAATGCCGGTTCCCCTGAAGGGGATCCCGGCGCGTGGCAGGGCCGGGCGCGGTCCGACAGACCACAACTGCACAAGGAGAAAAAGCAGATGGCAAAGCGCAGCAAAGCATATGAAGCAGCTGCAGCCAAGATCGATGCGGACAAGCTGTACGCACCGGTCGAGGCTGTAGAGCTGGCGAAGGACACCAACCCTTCCAAGTTCGACGCAACCGTTGAGGTGGCTTTCCGCCTGGGCGTTGACCCCCGCAAGGCTGACCAGATGGTCCGCGGCACGGTCAACCTGCCCAACGGCACCGGTAAGACGGCCCGCGTCCTCGTTTTCGCAACCGGCGAGAAGGCTGAAGCAGCAATCGCTGCCGGCGCCGACTTCGTTGGCTCCGATGACATGATCGAAAAGGTTGCAGCAGGCTGGACCGACTTCGACGCAGCAGTGGCTACCCCGGACATGATGGGCAAGGTCGGCCGCCTGGGCCGCGTGCTCGGCCCGCGTAACCTCATGCCGAACCCGAAGACCGGCACGGTTACCCCGAACGTTGCCAAGGCTGTTTCGGACATCAAGGGCGGCAAGATCGACTTCCGCGTCGACAAGCACTCCAACCTTCACTTCATCATCGGCAAGGTGTCCTTCGATTCCCAGAAGCTGGCCGAGAACTACGCGGCTGCCCTGGAAGAGGTCCTTCGCCTGAAGCCGTCGGCTGCCAAGGGCCGCTACATCCAGAAGGCCACCGTGTCCACCACGTTCGGCCCGAGCATCGCCGTTGACCCCAACGTCACCAAGGTTCTCGCAGACGCATAGTCTTCAAGGATCTTCGGAAGGGTTTCCCTTCCGTTGAAGGCGGCCGCAGCTTTTCGCTGCGGCCGCCTTTTTGCGTGCCGGGCCTGTACCGGGTTTTGCGCGGGGGCTGTTCTACGGCAGGATGTGGCCCATGACACCGATTTCCATCGCACCGTTTGCGGTCCCTGCCAGCTTGGACGGGCCGGGCGGCGCGGACTTCCTGGCCGTTGCGGAGCTGATGAATGCCCAGCAACGCGAGATCTGGGGCAACGACGACTTCTACGGAACGGCGCAGGCCCAGCTCGCGGGCCGGAGCAGCACGAACACCCGGCGGCGCACGCTCCTGACGGCGCGGGCCGGTGAAACGGGCGGGATCCTGGGTGTGGCCCAGTTGAATCTTCCCCTCACCGACAATCCGCACACCGGAACCGTCAATATTGTGGTTGCCCCCGGCGCCCGGCGGCAGGGGATTGGCACGGCGCTGTATCGTGCCGCCGAGCAGATGGCCGCCGCCGACGGCAGGCGCATGCTGATGACCGAGACGGAGCACGCGGCGGACGCCGGCACGGCCCGTGAAGGCACAGACGGGTTCATTCCGGACGACGCCGCCTCTTCCTTTGCTTCCAAGCTCGGCTTCCGGCCGGAACTGGTGGACCGGGTCAGCCGCCTGGACCTCGCGGACTACGACGGCGGGGCGCGGGTTCAGGAGCAGACCGCGGCGGCAGCAGAGGCAGGTTATGAACTGGTGTTCTGGCGGGGCGCATGCCCTCCGGATCTGGTGGGGGCCTATGCGCTGCTGCGGCAGAAGATGAGCACCGATGCACCGCAGGGCGGCCTGGACCTGGCCGAAGAGGCCTGGGATGAGGCGCGGGTACGCGAGGAAGAGGAGCGGGCCGTGGAAATGGATTATGAGTCGCTGGTCAGCGCCGTGCGCCACATTCCGTCCGGTGCGTTGGCCGGGCATACCGTCCTGGAGGTCTTCCGCAACAATCTGTCCGTGGCCTACCAGGACGACACCCTGGTCTTGGCGGACCATCGGGGCCACCGGCTCGGCATGCTCCTGAAGGCGGTGAATCTGGCCCGCCTGCAGGAAAGTGTTCCCGAAGCGGAACGCGTCTACACCTGGAACGCCGAGGAGAACCGGTACATGCTCTCCATCAACGAGCAGCTGGGGTTCCGCGCCGTCGGCTACGCGGGGGAGTGGCAGAAGCAGCTCATCCCGGGGTGACGCCCCGTTGCAGCCCGCCTGAGGCCGTATCCGCCGGACGGCCAACCGCCCGCCGGCGGGATTTGGCCTTCACCGGATTCTCCCGTACTCTTGAACTACCAAAGACCGTCGGTCGATGTGCATTCAATCCCACCGCAAGGCTGAACCTTCAGCCCTCCGCGTGTGGAAACCGGTTGGAGAAACATCCGAAAGTCCCTTGCCTAAAGGGCGGCCTGCGCAGGTGAACGAACTGAACTCCGGACGTAAAGTCCGTTGAGGGAAGCCCCGTGCATCTGCCCGGGGCGTTTTTTATGTTCGGGACCCGATCCACCGGCACTATTTCCCCGGAAGGAGGGTTATGGCAACGCCAACAAAGGTGTCAGCAGTCGAGGAAATCACCACTGATTTCAAGGAATCGACCGCTGCTGTCCTAACCGAATACCGCGGGCTCACCGTTGCACAGCTCAAGGAGCTGCGTCGTTCGCTCGGCCAGGACACCAAGTACTCGGTCGTCAAGAACACCCTGACTGGCATTGCAGCCAAGGAAGCCGGCATCGACGCGTTCGATGGCCAGCTTGCCGGACCTACTGCAATCGCCTTCATCAAGGGTGACGCAGTTGCAGCTGCAAAGAGCCTGACGGATTTTGCCAAGACCAACCCGCAGCTCATCATCAAGACCGGTATCTTCGAGGGCAACGCCCTGGATGCCTCCGGTGTAGCCGCACTGGCTGCCCTTGAGTCCCGTGAGTTCCAGCTTGCACGCGTCGCCGGTGTCCTCAAGGCGCCGATGTCGATGCTGGCACGTACGGCCGATGCACTGCGTATGAAGCTCGAAGAGGAGGGCGGCGCAGCCGCTGCTCCCGCTGCAGAAGAGGCTCCGGCCGCTGCAGAAGAAGCTCCGGCCGCAGAAGCAGCCACCGAAGAGTAGACACTCTTCTCATCCAATCTCCGGTGCCTGCGTGCACCAACTATAGGAAGGACGCCACACCATGGCGAAGCTCACCAACGAAGAGCTCATTGAAGCTTTCAAGGAACTGTCCATCATCGAGCTCTCCGACTTCGTGAAGCTCTTCGAAGAGACCTTCGACGTCACCGCTGCTGCTGTTGCAGTTGCCGGTCCCGCTGCAGGCGGCGCCGCTGACGCTGCTGAAGAGAAGACCGAATTCGACGTCATCCTCGAAGCTGCCGGCGACAAGAAGATCGCAGTGATCAAGGAAGTCCGCGCCCTGACCTCCCTGGGTCTGAAGGAAGCCAAGGACCTGGTTGACAGCGCTCCCAAGGCCATCCTCGAAGGCGCCAACAAGGAAACCGCTGACAAGGCCAAGGAAGCTCTCGAAGCTGCCGGCGCCACCGTCACCGTCAAGTAGTACTCCTTTCGCAGCCCAGGCTGTGGAATTCTGGAAAGGCCCCGTCCGGCGGACGGGGTCTTTCTGTGTCCGGACCAGCCGCAGGCAGCGGCAGACAACGAGGAAAGCACGGGGATGGTACGGATCCTGATACCGGGGGTTCTGGCTGCGGCCGCGGCAGCCTGCGTCCTCACCGGTGCACTGCCGGCGCCGGAGTTTGCGGCCCTCTGGGCCCGCATCGGGCCCATCCTGCTGTTCGTGACGGCGGCTACAGTGGTCAGCCATCTGGCCGACGACGCCGGCCTGTTCCGGATCCTGACCCGGTTCACCGCCCGGCTGGGGCGGGGCCGCACCTTTGCGCTGTGGCTCCTGGTACTGGCGCTGACCACTGTCTCGAGCGTCTTCCTGTCCCTGGACACCGCCGTTGTGCTGATCACCCCGCTGGTGGTGGCCCTGGCGGTGGAAGCCCGGCTTCCGCCCATCGTCTTCGCCCTCAGCACTGTATGGCTGGCGAATACGGCCTCGCTGCTGCTGCCCGTCTCCAACCTCACCAACCTGCTCGCCCAGCAGAAGGCCGGACTGCATCCGCTGGAGTACGCGTCCACGGTCTGGGCTCCGTCCGTGGCCGGGATCGTGGTTCCGGCGGCGCTGCTCTGGCTTGCCTTCCGGCGCTTCCTGCACGGCCGGTACACCCCGCCGTCGGATCCGGTCCAGGTCCCCGACCGGGGACTGCTGGTGCTCAGCGGGGTGGTGGTGGCCCTGCTGCTTCCCGCGCTGGTGAGCGGGATCCAGGTTGCCATTCCGGCCACCGCGGCGGCCGTGATCCTCGTTGCCGGTTTCCTGCTCCGCCGGCGCAGCGCCTTCACCTGGGACATGCTGCCGGTGCTGCCGGTGGTCCTGGCGGTGAGCCTGTTTGTCCTGGTGCAGACGGCGCACAGCCACGGCCTGGGTGCCCTGCTGGCCGAGGCCGCCGGGGGAGGGGAGGGCATCGGGGACCTGCTGCAGCTGGCCGGTGCCGGGGCACTGGCCTCCAACGCCGTGAACAACCTGCCCGCCTATCTGGCGCTGGAACCAACCGCCGAGAGCCCGCTCCGCCTGGCGGCGCTGCTGGTGGGGGTCAACCTGGGCGCCATCATCACCCCGTGGGGGTCGCTGGCCACCCTCCTGTGGTACGACCGCATGCGCTCCATGGGTGTGGCCGTGCGCTGGGGACGCTTCATCGCCGCAAGCGGGGTGGCCGCCGTCGCCACGGTGGTGGCGGCGACGGCGGCCCTGGCCCTTCTCCGGTGAAGCGGGTCCCCGTATCCGGGGCCTAGGACTCTTCGCGGAAGAGCAGCAGTGCCTCGCCCTGTCCGCCTCCGCCGCAGAGTGCGACGCCGGCCCGGCCGGAGCCGCGCCGGAACAGCTCGTGCGCCGCGGTGAGGGCGAGCCGGGCACCGGACGCACCGATCGGATGACCCAGGGCGATGGCTCCGCCGTGCAGGTTGCACTGCTCAAGGTCCATGCCCAGTTCATTCAGGGACTGGACGGCCACGGCGCCGAAAGCCTCGTTGATTTCGATGAAGTCCAGGTCCGAGGCATTCCATCCGGCACGCTCCAGTGCGGCGAAGAGCGCGTTGGACGGCTGGGAGTGCAGGGTGTTGTCCGGTCCTGCCACCTGGCCGGGCAGACCCACCGAGGCGAGGACCTGCAGGCCGTGCTCCTCGGCGTAGGCGCGCGTGGTCAGCACCAGGGCGGCGGCGCCGTCGGACAGCGGCGAGGAGTTGCCGGCGGTGATGGTGCCCTCCGGGTCGAAGGCGGGACGCAGGCCGGCGAGGGTGTCCACGGTGGTGGCCGGGCGCACCCCCTCATCGCTGGTCAGCACCAGGGGCTCGCCCTTGCGTTGCGGAACGGTGACGGGAACGATTTCGGCGTCAAAAATGCCGGCTGCCATGGCAGCGGCGGCCCGCTGGTGCGAGGCTGCGGCCACTTCGTCCTGTTCCAGCCGCTTGATGGCGAGCTTCGTGTTGCCGCGCTCGGTGGAAATACCCATGGAGTCGTTGTCGAAGGCATCGGTCAGGCCGTCGTGTGCCACGGCATCAAGGGCGGAAATGTTGCCGTAGTTCCAGCCCTGGCGGGAACCGGGCAGCAGGTGCGGCCCGCGGGTCATGGATTCCTGGCCGCCGGCCACCACCACGGTGGCTTCGCCGCCGCGGATCAGCCGGGCCGCGTCAATCACCGCAGCCAGCCCGGAGAGGCAGACCTTGTTGATGGTGACGGTGGGGACGTTCCAGCCGATGCCGGCCTTGATGGAGGACTGGCGGGCGGGGTTCTGTCCGCAGCCGGCCTGGACCACGTGGCCCATGATGACGGCGTTGACGTCACCGGCCGGAACTCCGGCCTTGTCCAGGGCGCCGGCAATGGCAAAGGCGCCAAGGTCCACGGCGGTAAAGGGGGCCAGCTGGCCGTTGAGCCTGCCCTGCGGGGTACGTGCGCCCCCGACAATTACCACTTCGGTCATGGCGGCTGCCCCGGGGGCTTGGGAGTTGCTCATGGCGGGTTCATTCGCTTTCGTCGGTGTATTCGTCATTGAATGCGTCAGTCTGGGTGGACATCGACCGGCCATCAACCGGAACGCTCCCCGGCGGGCACTGATCAGTGAACACTCCGCTCAAGGGTACGCCAACCGGACGCAGCGGGGGAGAGCGGTGTCACACCGTCCGGAGGCGGTGCACACGCTCAGGCACCCACAACCCGGCATCTTTGCGGTAAGGTGTGTGTATCCGATGCGTGAACGGTGCGCCGGTGTTGCCTGTAGCTCCCTGAGCGGACGCGGCTGGAATCCCTTCCGGCGCGTACCAGCCGGGTTGAGCGCAACAGGGTTGACGAAACCGGGTAGACTTGTCTGCCCATAATGCCCTATAGTGGATATTTGCTTCCTCCTGTTAACCTTCAGCCTTCATATAGCGGTGGGCTATGTTCCGTGCCGGGCAGTATCCGTAACCCTCGGATGTGCCCATTGCCGGACACCGGGACGCACACGGACTCGGTCCGTGCAGTGCAGGGGAGGAAGCGCGAAACACGCCTGAAGGTCTGTGGAAGGATCCCTCTTGGTCGCCTCGAGCACCTCTAATAACGAAACCGCTACTAATCCGGAGAACGCAGCTTCCCGGATTTCATTCGCAAAGATTCACGAACCGCTTGACGTTCCCAATCTTCTTGCCCTGCAGACGGACAGCTTCGACTGGCTCGTCGGCAACGAGCGCTGGAAGGCGCGCGTTGAAAAGGCACGGGAGACCGGCGAACAGGGTATTGCCACCACTTCCGGTCTGGCTGACATCTTCGAGGAAATCTCCCCGATCGAAGACTTCCAGGGCACCATGTCCCTGAGCTTCTCGGAGCCGGAGTTTGCCGACCCGAAGTACACCATGGCCGAGTGCAAGGACCGGGACGCAACGTACTCGGCCCCGCTGTACGTTAAGGCCGAGTTCATGAACAACAACACGGGCGAAATCAAGCAGCAGACCGTGTTCATGGGCGACTTCCCCCTGATGACCGACAAGGGAACGTTCGTCATCAACGGCACCGAGCGTGTTGTTGTTTCCCAGCTGGTCCGTTCCCCGGGCGCCTACTTCGAGCGCACCGCGGACAAGACCAGTGACAAGGACATCTACACCGCGAAGATCATTCCTTCCCGCGGTGCATGGTTTGAACTCGAAATCGACAAGCGCGACCAGGTGGGCGTCCGCCTGGACCGCAAGCGCAAGCAGTCCGTCACGGTGCTGCTGAAGGCACTCGGCTGGACCGAAGGCCAGATCCTCGAGACCTTCGGCGAGTACGACTCCATCCGTGCCACCCTGGAAAAGGACCCCACGGAAACCCAGGAAGATGCCCTGCTGGACATCTACCGCAAGCTGCGTCCGGGCGAGCCGCCCACGGTCGAGGCTGCCAAGACGCTGCTGGAGAACCTGTACTTCAACCCGAAGCGCTACGACCTGGCGAAGGTTGGCCGTTACAAGATCAACCGCAAGCTGGGCATCGACAAGCCCCTGACGGACTCCGACGCCTCCGTGCTGAACAATGACGACATTGTCGCCATGATCAAGTTCCTCGTTGCACTGCACGCCGGCGAAAAGACCGTTCCGGGCAAGCGCGACGGCGAAGACGTCGAGATCCGCGTGGAGGTCGACGACATCGACCACTTCGGCAACCGCCGCATCCGCGCCGTCGGTGAACTGATCGAAAACCAGATCCGCACGGGCCTGTCCCGCATGGAGCGTGTGGTCCGCGAACGGATGACCACCCAGGACGTCGAGGCCATCACGCCGCAGACCCTGATCAACATCCGTCCCGTGGTGGCTGCGATCAAGGAGTTCTTCGGAACCTCCCAGCTCTCACAGTTCATGGACCAGAACAACCCGCTGGCCGGCCTGACGCACAAGCGCCGCCTGTCCGCACTGGGCCCGGGCGGTCTGTCCCGTGACCGTGCAGGCATGGAAGTCCGAGACGTCCACCCGTCCCACTACGGCCGCATGTGCCCCATCGAAACCCCTGAAGGCCCGAACATCGGCCTGATCGGTTCGCTGGCTTCCTACGGCCGCATCAACGCCTTCGGCTTCATCGAAACCCCGTACCGCAAGGTCGAAAACGGCGTCGTCACCGACAAGGTCGACTACCTGACCGCCGATGACGAAGTTGAGCGCACCATTGCCCAGGCAAACGCTCCGCTGCGTGCCGACCAGCACTTCGCCGAGGACCTCGTCCTCGTCCGTGCCCGCGGCGGTTCCGGCGAGCCCGTCCTCGTCGAGCCCGACGAGGTCGAGTACATGGACGTCTCCCCGCGCCAGATGGTGTCGGTGGCTACGGCCCTGATTCCGTTCCTGGAGCACGACGACGCCAACCGCGCCCTCATGGGTGCGAACATGCAGCGCCAGGCCGTGCCGCTGCTCCGTTCCGAGCGTCCCGTGGTGGGCACCGGCATGGAGAAGTACACGGCAGTGGACGCCGGCGACTCCGTCACCGCCAAGAAGCCCGGTGTTGTCACCGAGGTTTCCGCTGACCTCGTCACCGTCATGAACGACGACGGCACCGAGACCAGCTACCCGATCATGAAGTTCGAGCGCTCCAACCAGGGCAACGCCTACAACCAGCGTGTGCTGGTCTCCGAAGGCGCCCGGGTTGAGGTCAACAGCATCATCGCCGACGGTCCCGCAACGGACCAGGGTGAACTGGCCCTTGGTAAGAACCTGCTCGTGGCATTCATGTCATGGGAAGGCCACAACTACGAAGATGCCATCATCCTGTCCCAGCGCATGGTCTCCGACGATGTCCTGACCTCCATCCACATCGAGGAGCACGAGGTTGACGCCCGCGACACCAAGCTTGGTGCCGAGGAAATCACCCGCGACATCCCGAACGTCTCCGAGGAGGTGCTGTCGCAGCTCGACGAGCGCGGCATCATCCACATCGGTGCCGAGGTTGAAGCCGGCGACATCCTGGTTGGCCGCGTCACCCCGAAGGGCGAAACGGAACTGACCCCCGAGGAGCGCCTGCTGCGCGCCATCTTCGGCGAGAAGAGCCGCGAAGTCCGCGACACCTCCCTGAAGGTTCCCCACGGCGAGTCCGGAACCGTCATCGGCGTGCGCATCTTCGACCGTGACAACGACGACGAGCTGCCCCCGGGCGTAAACCAGCTGGTGCGCGTCTACGTGGCCCACAAGCGCAAGATCACGGACGGCGACAAGCTGGCCGGCCGCCACGGCAACAAGGGCGTCATCTCCAAGATCCTCCCGATCGAAGACATGCCGTTCATGGAAGACGGAACCCCGGTCGACATCATCCTGAACCCGCTGGGTGTTCCAGGTCGAATGAACGTCGGTCAGGTCCTGGAAATCCACTTGGGCTGGGCTGCCAAGCAGGGCTGGAAGATCGAGGGCGAGCCGGACTGGGTCAAGGACCTGCCGAACCTGCCCCGCGAGACCGGCCCCACCACGGTTGCCACCCCGGTCTTCGACGGTGCCAGCGAGGATGAAATCACCGGCCTGCTCGATTCCACCAACGTGACCCGTGACGGCAACCGCCTGATCGGTGCCTCGGGCAAGGCCCGGATGTTCGACGGCCGCTCCGGCCAGCCGTTCCCGGACCCGATCTCGGTCGGCTACATGTACATCCTGAAGCTGCACCACCTGGTGGATGACAAGATCCACGCCCGCTCCACCGGACCGTACTCCATGATCACGCAGCAGCCGCTGGGTGGTAAGGCACAGTTCGGCGGACAGCGCTTCGGTGAAATGGAAGTCTGGGCCCTGGAAGCGTACGGCGCCGCCTACACGCTGCAGGAACTGCTCACGATCAAGTCCGATGACATCCACGGCCGCGTGAAGGTCTACGAAGCCATCGTCAAGGGCGAGAACATCCCGGAGCCCGGCGTTCCGGAATCGTTCAAGGTCCTGATCAAGGAAATGCAGTCGCTCTGCCTGAACGTGGAAGTCCTCTCCACCGAAGGCAACACGATTGAAATGCGTGACTCGGATGAAGAAGTCTTCCGGGCCGCGGAAGAACTGGGCATCGATCTGTCCCGCGCAGAGCCGAGCTCCGTCGAAGAGGTTTAGCAGGAAGTTGGTCCGGGCCTGACGGTCCGGACCGACGGCCGGCCCCGGAGGGGCTTGGAGGAAGGCGGCTTTAATATTTTCCGCGAGTTCTGCGAGCGGGAAATTTCGTAGCCGCCGTTCCAAGCCCCGCAGGGGCCACGCAACCTCTTCCGCACCCGAGACATTCAGATTTAGAGAACAAGAGAGAACAGGGACCCATGTCCAACGATTCCACGTTCGGCCTCATGCGAATCGGCCTTGCCACCGCGGAAGAAATCCGCGGATGGTCTTACGGCGAGGTCAAGAAGCCGGAAACCATCAACTACCGAACCCTGAAGCCGGAGAAGGACGGTCTTTTCTGCGAAAAGATCTTCGGTCCGTCCCGCGACTGGGAATGCTACTGCGGCAAGTACAAGCGCGTACGCTTCAAGGGCATCATCTGTGAGCGCTGCGGCGTCGAGGTCACCCGTGCCAAGGTGCGCCGTGAGCGCATGGGCCACATCGAGCTCGCCGCTCCCGTGACCCACATCTGGTACTTCAAGGGTGTTCCCTCCCGCCTGGGCTACCTGCTGGACCTGGCACCGAAGGACCTGGAAAAGGTCATCTACTTCGCTGCCTACATGATCACCTCGGTTGACGAAGAGAACCGCCACGCCGAACTGCCGAACCTGCAGGCCGAGCACGACCTGGAGCGCAAGCACCTCGTCGACCAGCGCGACTCCGACATTGCCGCGATCGCCAAGGACCTGGAAGGCGAGCTTGCCCGCCTCGAAGGCGAAGGCGCCAAGGCTGCCGACAAGAAGAAGGCCCGCGACTCCGCCGACCGCCAGATGGCCAAGGTGCGCCGCGACGCCGACCACAACATCGAGCGCCTCGAGCAGGTCTGGGACCGGTTCAAGAACCTCAAGGTCGGCGACCTCGAAGGCGACGAAGGCCTCTACCGCGAACTGCGTGACCGCTACGGCCTGTACTTCGAAGGCTCCATGGGTGCCGAAGCCATCAAGAAGCGTCTTGAGGACTTCGACATGCAGGCCGAGTCCGAGGCACTGCGCGACATCATCCAGAACGGCAAGGGCCAGCGCAAGACGCGTGCCCTGAAGCGCCTGAAGGTTGTCAACGCGTTCCTGACCACCTCGAACAGCCCGCTGGGCATGGTCCTGGACGCCGTCCCGGTCATCCCGCCGGAACTGCGCCCGATGGTCCAGCTCGACGGCGGCCGTTTCGCGACGTCCGACCTCAACGACCTGTACCGCCGTGTCATCAACCGCAACAACCGCCTGAAGCGCCTGCTGGACCTCGGTGCCCCCGAGATCATCGTGAACAACGAAAAGCGCATGCTCCAGGAAGCTGTTGACTCCCTGTTCGACAACGGCCGCCGCGGCCGTCCGGTCACCGGACCGGGCAACCGTCCGCTGAAGTCGCTGTCCGACATGCTCAAGGGCAAGCAGGGCCGCTTCCGCCAGAACCTGCTGGGTAAGCGCGTTGACTACTCCGGCCGTTCCGTGATCGTCGTTGGCCCGCAGCTGAAGCTGCACCAGTGCGGCCTGCCCAAGCAGATGGCGCTGGAGCTCTTCAAGCCGTTCGTGATGAAGCGTCTGGTTGACCTCAACCACGCACAGAACATCAAGAGCGCCAAGCGTATGGTCGAGCGTTTCCGTCCGCAGGTCTGGGACGTACTGGAAGAGATCATCACCGAACACCCGGTGCTGCTCAACCGTGCACCCACCCTGCACCGCCTCGGCATCCAGGCCTTCGAGCCGCAGCTGGTCGAAGGCAAGGCACTCCAGCTCCACCCGCTGGTCTGCGGCGCTTTCAACGCTGACTTCGACGGTGACCAGATGGCAGTGCACCTGCCGCTGAGCCCCGAAGCCCAGGCTGAGGCACGCATCCTGATGCTGTCCTCGAACAACATCCTGAAGCCGTCCGACGGCCGCCCGGTCACCCTGCCTTCGCAGGATATGATCATCGGCCTGCACCACCTCACCACAAAGCGTGAAGGTGCTGCCGGTGAAGGACGCGTGTTCGGTTCCATGGCCGAAGCCATCATGGCCTTCGACATGGGCGAGCTGCACCTGAACTCGGTCGTGAAGATGCGCGTTGACGGCTTTGTCCCCAGCGCCGACCAGCCCGCTCCGGAAGGTTGGGAAGAGGGCACTCCTGCCCTCATCGAAACTTCCCTCGGACAGGTCATCTTCAACCAGACCCTGCCGGCGGATTACCCGTGGGTAGAGAAGGTTGCGGACAAGGGCCAGCTCTCGGCAATCGTCAACGATCTTGCCGAGCGCTACCCGAAGGTCACCACGGCTGCCACGCTGGACAACCTGAAGGACGCCGGTTTCTACTGGGCCACCCGCTCGGGCGTCACCGTTGCCATCTCCGATATCGCCGCGCCGATCGACAAGCCGGCCATTATGGAAGGCTACGAAGCCCAGGCTGCCAAGGTTGAAAGCCAGTACGGCAAGGGCCTGATCGCTGAAGACGAGCGCCGCCAGGAACTGATCGACATCTGGAACAAGGCCACCAACGAGGTTGCTGCCGCAATGCGGGCGAACATGCCCACGTTCAAC
Organism: Arthrobacter sp. Y3224198; assembly: GCF_059090025.1. Taxonomy (NCBI): domain Bacteria; kingdom Bacillati; phylum Actinomycetota; class Actinomycetes; order Micrococcales; family Micrococcaceae; genus Arthrobacter; species Arthrobacter sp. Y3224198. The sequence continues at coordinate 20,848 of NZ_JBNHFG010000003.1, read as the reverse complement.
AACATCAACCGCATGGTGTCCTCCGGTGCCCGTGGTAACTGGCTGCAGGTCCGGCAGATTGCCGGTATCCGCGGCCTGGTGGCAAACCCGAAGGGCGAGATCATCCCGCGCCCGATCAAGTCCTCCTACCGTGAGGGCCTGTCGGTGCTGGAATACTTCATCGCCACCCACGGTGCCCGTAAGGGTCTTGCCGATACCGCCCTGCGTACCGCCAACTCGGGTTACCTGACCCGTCGTCTGGTGGACGTCTCGCAGGACGTCATTGTCCGCGAGGAAGACTGCGGTACCGAGCGCGGCCTGAACGTGACCATCGCGGTTCCGGACGCCAACGGTGAACTGCAGCTGCACGAAGAGGTCGAGAACTCGGCGTACGCCCGTACGCTGGCCACCGACGTCACCGATGCCCAGGGCAACGTCCTGGCCAAGGGCGGCGACGACGTTGGCGACGTGCTCATCGCGAAGCTGTTCGAAGCCGGTGTCACCGACATCAAGGTCCGCTCCGTACTCACCTGTGAGTCCGCCGTCGGTACCTGTGCACTCTGCTACGGCCGCTCCCTGGCCACGGGTAAGACCGTGGACATCGGCGAGGCCGTGGGCATCATTGCCGCACAGTCCATCGGTGAGCCGGGTACCCAGCTGACCATGCGTACCTTCCACACCGGTGGTGTTGCTTCCGCTGAGGACATCACCCAGGGTCTGCCCCGTATCCAGGAGCTCTTCGAAGCACGTACGCCTAAGGGTGTTGCTCCGATCTCCGAGACCGCGGGCCGGGTCACCATCGAAGAGACCGACCGCCAGATGCGTCTGGTTGTCACTCCCGATGACGGCTCCGAGGAAATCGCGTACCCGGTCCTGCGCCGTGCCCGCCTTCTGGTTGCCGACGGCGACCACGTCGAGGTTGGCCAGCAGCTGGTCTTCGGTGCGGTGGATCCCAAGCAGATCCTCCGTATCCTCGGCCCGCGCAAGGCACAGGAGTTCCTGGTGGACGAAGTCCAGCGCGTGTACCGCAGCCAGGGTGTGGGTATCCACGACAAGCACGTCGAGGTTATCGTCCGGCAGATGCTGCGCCGCGTCACCGTCATCGAGTCCGGCGACTCGGATCTGCTCCCCGGTGAGCTGACCGAACGCCGCCGCTTCGAGAGCGAGAACCGCCGCGTGGTTTCGGAAGGCAAGAAGCCTGCTTCGGGCCGTCCGGAACTGATGGGTATCACCAAGGCCTCCCTGGCCACCGAGTCCTGGCTGTCCGCAGCTTCCTTCCAGGAGACCACCCGCGTCCTGACGCAGGCGGCCATGGAAGGCAAGAGCGATCCGCTGCTCGGCCTCAAGGAGAACGTCATCATCGGTAAGCTGATCCCGGCCGGAACGGGCCTGCCCCGTTACACCGAGGTCACTGTCGAGCCGACCGAGGAAGCAAAGGCCAATCTGTTCACCGGCCCGAGCGCCTTCAGCGACTTCGACTACGCCGGCGTTGACGGCGGACTCAGCCCCGAGTTCCACGCCATCCCGCTGGATGACTACGACATGGGCAGCGACTTCCGCTAAGGAAAGCGCAACCAACGGCAGGTCCCGCACCCCCAGGGTGCGGGACCTGCCGCGTTTAAGCCGCGGGCGGCGCTCGACGCGGATATGCCAGACTTGGTGCCATGGCGAATTCCCCTACCGGCGAGTCGATGACCAGCCGGATTGTGCGGATCATCAGCGCCTTCGACGAAGACCACGCCTGTATGCCGGTGGCCGAACTGGCCCGCCGGGCATCCCTCCCGCTGTCCACCACGCACCGCCTGGTGAAGGAACTGGCCGGGCACGGGTTCCTGCAGAAGGAATCCGACGGCGGTGTCCGGCTGGGGCTGCGGCTCTGGGAACTGGCCAACCGCAGCTCCGCGGCCCTCGGCCTGAAACAGGTGGCCATGCCCTTTATGGAGGACATTCAGGCGGTGGTCCGCCAGCACACCCAGCTTTCGGTGCTGCGCTTCGACGAGGTGCTGTTCATCGAGCGGCTCTCCAGCCATGGCTCCGTCCTGAACCATGCCAAGGTGGCCGGCCGGCTGCCGGTGCATGTTTCCTCCTCCGGCATGGCCATGATGGCCCACTCGCCCCGGCACGTGCAGGAGTCCTATCTGCAGCGGCGCTCCCTCGGCTCGGAGCAGGAGCAGGCCTTGAGGGGAGCCTGGACCCGTATCCGGCTCGAGGGCTGCGCCAGCCTGCCCGGCGCCGTCGTCCCGGATACCACCGGTATTGCCGTGCCGGTGTTCGGGTCCGGCGGCACGGCCGTGGCGGCACTCGGCGTCGTGGTTCCCACCGGCGCGGAACAGCTTTCCGCTACGGTTCCTGCCTTGATGACCGCGGCCCGCGGCATTTCCCGCGGTCTGGGCGTGCATGCGGGAGCGGCAGGACCCTACTACGCGCGCTGAGCCGCTTTCCCATTCAATGAGAATGATGTTGGGGGTGGCTCTGTGCCGGCAGTCACACTGGGATGTAGTGTCCGCTACAGGGTTCAAGGGAGTGACAGATGGGTGCAGAACGCACAATCCTCAAGACGCAGGTCGGCATCGTCGGCGGCGGCCCTGCCGGCCTGATGCTTTCGCACCTGCTGGCAAGGTCGGGTATATCCAGCATCGTGGTGGAGAAGCGGGACCACGAAACCATCCGGACCACCCACCGCGCCGGGATCCTGGAACACGGCAGCGTCAAGATGCTCACCGAGACCGGGGTCGGCAGCCGGGTGCTCACCCAGGGATACCGGCACGAAGGTATCGACCTGCGCTTCGGCGGGGAGAGCCACCGCATCGACTTCGAAGAGCTGGTGGGGGAGTCCGTCTGGCTCTACCCGCAGAACGAGGTCTTCACAGACCTGGCAGCGGCCCGGGCCCGCGACGGCGGCGATGTCCGCTACGGCGTCACTGACACCGCCATTGCCGACCTGGCTACGGACACCCCGAAGATCCGCTTCACCGACGCGGACGGCAGGGAATACGAAATCCATTGCGACATCCTGGCGGGCACCGACGGATCGGGGGGAATCTGCAAACGGAGCATCCCGGCGGAGGAGCGGACGGACAACTTCATCGAATACCCCTTCGCCTGGTTCGGGATCCTCACCGAAGCCCCTCCCAGCGCACCGGAACTGATCTACGCCGCCTCCGACCGGGGTTTCGCGCTGATCAGCCAGCGCAGTGACACCGTCCAGCGGATGTACTTCCAGTGCGATCCGAACGAGGACCCGGAGGCCTGGAGCGAAGAGCAGATCTGGGACGAACTCCAGGCCCGCGTGGACGGACCGGACGGATTCGAACTCAAGCGCGGCCCCATCTTTGACAAGACCGTCCTGAAGTTCCGCAGCTACGTCTGCGAGCCGCTGCGGTACGGGAACCTGTACCTGGCCGGCGATGCCGGGCATACCGTTCCGCCCACGGGAGCCAAGGGGCTGAACCTTGCACTGGCCGATGTGCGGGTCCTCTTCGAGGCCATCAGGGCCTTCTACGCCGACGGCTCTACCGACCTGCTGGAGGGCTACAGCGACACGGCCCTGCAGCGGGTCTGGCGCGCACAGAACTTCAGCTACTGGATGACTTCGATGCTGCATACCCGGGCGGACGCCGGTCCCTTTGAGCGCAAGCGCGCACTGGGGGAGCTCGCCGGCGTGGTGGCGTCCCGCCATGGCAGCGCCTACCTGGCCGAGGCCTATACGGGATGGCCCAACACGTAAAGAAGTCGTTCGCATTACGAACATGTGTACTTAAAACGAACACCAGGTGTAATGTGGTGTCGACCACGCCGATGCTTGGATGATAGCCGGAGCGCGACGGCGCGCTTCATCGAAAGGAAGAACCATGGACCAGGAAGAGGGCCTCTTCTCGAACAGCCATGTCGTCGAAAAACTGGATGCGGCCGAAGCGTCCCAGGAGCAGATCTCGGCGGAAATCGCCGAAGTCCACGGTGAATACCGCAAGACGGTTGACGACGGCGCGGCTGTAGAAACCCAGCCCCGCATCGACTTCCATCCCTACCGCAGCTCCCTCCTGCGCCACCCCACCAAGGACCCGCACCACGTGGATCCGGAGACCATTGAACTGTGGTCGCCCGCGTTCGGCCACCAGGACGTCCACGCACTCGAGAGCGACCTGACCATCCAGCACAACGGCGAACCCATGGGCGAGCGGATCATTGTCCGCGGACGCATCCTCGACGGCGACGGCCGGCCCGTGCGCAACCAGCTGGTGGAGATCTGGCAGGCCAACTCCGCCGGCCGCTACATCCACAAGCGGGACCAGCACCCGGCGCCGCTGGATCCGAACTTCACCGGCGTGGGACGCTGCATCACCACCGATGACGGCTTCTACGAGTTCACCACCATCAAGCCCGGTCCGTACCCGTGGAAGAACCACTACAACGCCTGGCGTCCCGCGCACATCCACTTTTCGCTCTTCGGCACCGACTTCACCCAGCGCATGATCACGCAGATGTACTTCCCCGGCGATCCGCTGTTTGCCCTGGACCCCATCTACCAGTCGATCACCGACCCCAAGGCCCGCGAACGCCTGGTAGCCACCTATGACCACAACATCACGTCGCACGAGTGGGCCACCGGCTACAACTGGGACATTGTGCTCAGCGGCAGCAACCGCACCTGGATGGAAGACGAGGACGCAGAGTAATGAGCGATCAGAAGCTGACCGCAACCCCCGGACAGACCATCGGCCCCTTCTACGGCTACGCCCTGCCCTTCGAGAAGGACAACCAGCTGCTGCCGCCCGGCACGCCCGGCAGTGTCCGGCTGCAGGGAACGGTCACCGACGGCGCCGGCAACACCATTCCCGATGCCCTGCTGGAGATCTGGCAGGCCGACGCCGAGGGAAACATTCCCCGGCACACCGGCTCGCTGGTCCGTGACGGATACACCTTCACCGGCTGGGGCCGCACCGCCGTGGACAACGTCGGAAACTACACGTTCACCACCGTGAACCCCGGGCCCGTCGAAGAAGGCGCCGCGCCCTTCATCTCCGTTGTCATTTTCGCCCGCGGCCTGCTGAACAAGCTGCACACCCGGATGTACCTGCCCGACGACGAGGACGCGCTGGCCCGTGATGCGCTGCTGTCCGCGCTGCCCCGGGACCGCCGCCGCACCCTCATTGCCACCCGCGAAGCCGACGGCGGGCTGCGCTGGAACATCTGCCTGCAGGGCGAGAACGAGACCGTGTTCCTTGCCTACCCGGGCGCCTAGACAGTGAAAGCGGACAGGATGGAAACCGGCACCATGGACCAGGACGGCACGGACGCTGACAGCGCCGACTACGGGCTGCTCGCACCGGCGTGGGCAGGCACCGCCGTCGCCTCGCTCACGGGCGACAGGGCGCTGCTCCAGGCCCTCCTGGATGTTGAGCTGGCATGGGTGCGGGTGCTGGCCGGGGCCGGACTGGCGGACCCGGGGGCGCCCGCAGCCGTGGAGGCGGCCAGCCGCGCCCCGCTCTACGACGCCGCGTCCCTGGCGCACCGGGCGCAGGGCGGCGGAAACCCGGTCATCCCCCTGCTTGCGGACCTCCGCGCCCGGGTCCGTGCAGGCGGACACACAGCCGCCGAGGCAGCTGCCGCCGCCATTCACCGCAGCGCCACCAGCCAGGACATCCTGGATACTGCCCTGATGCTGATGGCCGGCCGCGCACTGCAGGCCATCCTCGCCGACGCCGACCGGGCCGCCGCTGCCCTGGCGGAACTGGCGCGCCGGCATGCCCAAACGCTCTGCGTGGCCCGGACCCTCACCCAGCACTCCCTGCCCTCCACCTTCGGCCTGCGGGCCGCCCAGTGGCTGCACGGAGTCGGCCAGGCCACCCATAACCTGCGTGCCGCCGCCGGCAATCTGCAGCTGCAGTGGGGCGGGGCCTCGGGCACCCTCGCCGCCCTCGCCACGGCTGCCGGTGGCGTACGCACCTTCGAGCTCACCAGGCAGCTTGCCGATGCCCTCGGACTGGTCCACCCTGTGGCCCCGTGGCAGACCAACCGGCTGCCCGTCACCGCCCTGGGCGCGGCCCTGCAGGACTTCACTGCCGCGGCCGGGAAAGTCGCCAATGACGTCCTGCTGCTCAGCCGGCCGGAAATCGGCGAGGTCTCCGAACCCCGGGCCGCCGGCCGCGGCGGCTCCTCGGCCATGCCGCAGAAGCAGAACCCCGTGCTTTCCGTCCTCATCCGCAGCGCAGCCCTGGCGGCTCCCGGGCACGGCGTGCAGCTGCAGGCAGCCGCCGCGGCAGCCGACGACGAGCGTCCCAGCGGCTCCTGGCACGTGGAGTGGCAGGCGCTGCGCTCCCTGCTCCGCCTGGCCGGGGGAGCGGCCGCCAAGCTCGCCGAGCTGTCCGCCGGCCTGCAGGTGGATACCCGGGCCGTGGCCCGGAACCTTGCAGCCGCCGGTCCGCTGGTGGTCAGCGAAAAAATCATGGCCGTGGTGGCTCCGCTGCTGGACAGCCACCTCTCCGACAACGGCCTGCCGGGCACCGGGAAGGACATTATTGCCGAAGCCGTGGCCGGGTCGCAGGCCGAGCCTTTCGAAGAGCTGCTGCGCCGCGCCGTCCCGGTCTCGGTCCTGTCCGACGCCGAACTCAAGAGCATCCTCGACCCCGCCGAATACCTAGGGGAAAGCTCCGCCCTGATCGACCGGATCACCGCGGCCTACCCCGGAAAGCCCTCCGCATGAGCCTCCCCGCCCTCACGGCCACCCGCCTCTCCGACGCCGGAGCCGCAGCCCCCGTCCTGATTGCCGGCCCCTCCCTGGGAACCGCCGTCGTGCCGCTTTGGAACCGGGCGGCAGCCGCCCTGGACACCTTCACGGTGATCGGCTGGGACCTTCCCGGCCACGGGGCGAGCCCGGCCGCCGGTGACGCCTTCAGCATCGGGGAACTTGCCGCCGCCGTCGCCGGCCTGGTCAGCGATCTCCGGGGTGCCGGAGACATCCCCGCCGACACACCGCTTTTTTACGCCGGAGTGTCCCTGGGCGGTGCCGTGGGACTTCAGCTGGGCCTGGACCACGGACCGCTGTTCGACGGCCTGGCCGTGATGTGTTCGGGTGCGAAGATCGGCGACGCCGGGGCCTGGGAGGACCGTGCCGAAACCGTCCGCCGGCAGGGCACGCCCACGCAGATCGTCGGATCCGGGCAGCGCTGGTTCGCCCCCGGCTTTATGGAACGGGAACCGGCCGTGGCTGCAGCCCTGCTGCACTCGCTGCAGGACGCCGACCGGTTCTCCTATGCCTACTGCTGCTCGGCGCTGGCCGCCTTCGACGTCCGCGGACGCCTGGCCGACATCACCGTGCCCGTCCTCGCGGTGGCGGGCGCCGACGACGAGGTCACCCCGCCGTCGTTCGCCCACCTCATCGCCGACCGGGCGGCCAATGGCAGCGCCGCTGTCCTCGACGACGCCGCACACCTGGTGCCCGCCGAGCAGCCCGCACGCACGGCCGAACTGCTGAAGGACTTCTTCGGCGCCCAGTATCAGGAAGGGAAATAACACAGTGATCGCAGACGGCAGCAAGAGCCGGCAGGACGTCTACAACGAGGGCATGGCCGTACGCCGCGAGGTACTCGGTTCCGACCACGTGGACCGGGCCAACGCCGGCAAGGACGAATTCACCACCGACTTCCAGGATCTGATCACCCAGTACGCCTGGGGCACCATCTGGACCCGGCCCGGACTGCCGCGGACCATGCGCAGCGCGATCACCCTCACCGCCCTGATTGCCCACGGGCACCTGGAGGAGTTCGCCATGCACGTGAAGGCTGCACTGCGCAACGGCTTGAGCCGGGATGAGATCAAGGAGGTGGTGCTCCAATCCGCCATCTACTGCGGCGTTCCGGCGGCCAACTCCGCTTTCAAAACGGCGCAGGCCGTGTTTCGCGAAATCGACGCCGCGCAGTAGCGTTCCATGCTTTCCCGAGTCAGCTTCCCAGTCAGTTCCAAGGAGTAACGGTGAACCAGGCCTATATCTATGACGCAGTCCGCACCCCCTTCGGCAGGTTCGGGGGAGCGCTGGCCGGCGTGCGCCCCGATGACCTGGCGGCCCAGGTCATCAAGGCCTCGGTCTCCCGCGCTCCCGGCCTGGACCCGGAGCGGATCGACGAGGTGGTGTTCGGCAACGCCAACGGCGCCGGCGAGGAAAACCGCAACGTGGCCCGGATGGCGACGCTGCTGGCAGGGCTGCCCACCTCCATCCCGGGCACCACGGTCAACCGGCTCTGCGGGTCCTCGCTCGATGCCGCACTGATCGCCTCCCGGCAGATCAACACCAACGAAGCGGACCTGATGCTCATTGGCGGCGTCGAATCCATGAGCCGGGCCCCCTGGGTGCTGCCCAAGAATGAGAAGCCGTATCCGGCCGGCGACCAGACCCTCGCCTCCACCACGCTGGGCTGGCGGCTCGTCAACCCCGCCATGCCGTCCGAATGGACGGTGTCCCTGGGCGAAGCCACCGAACAGTTGCGCCAGAAGTACGGCATCAGCCGGGAACGCCAGGACGAATTCGCCGCAGCCTCGCACACGCTGGCGGCCAAGGCCTGGGACGAGGGGAAATACGCGAACCTCACGGTCGCCGTTGACGGCGTGGACCTGGACCGTGACGAAAGCATCCGGGCCGGCTCCACCGTGGAGAAACTGTCCACCCTGCGCACCGTCTTCCGCCCGGCCTCCGACGACGAAACCGGCGGCACGGTCACCGCGGGCAACGCCTCGCCGCTGAACGACGGCGCCTCGGCAGCCTGGCTCGGCAGCGAAAACGCCGCGGACATCCTGGGCCTGCCACCGCTCGCCCGGATCGCCGGGCGCGGAGCCGCCGCCAACGAGCCGCAGTTCTTCGGCTACGCGCCGGTGGAAGCGGCAAACATTGCCCTCAAGCGGGCAGGCATCAGCTGGGGCGAGGTTGGCGCCGTGGAGCTGAACGAAGCCTTCGCCGCGCAGTCCCTGGCCTGCCTGGACGCCTGGGACGTGGACCCCGCCATCGTGAACGCCTGGGGCGGGGCAGTGGCCATCGGGCACCCGCTGGGCGCCTCCGGCACCCGGATCCTGGGCACGCTGGCCCGGCGGCTGCAGGAATCCGGCGAACGCTGGGGCTTGGCCGCCATCTGCATCGGCGTCGGCCAGGGCCTGGCCGTGGTGCTCGAAAACGCAAACTGACCCGCTACCCGTTACCAAAGAGGCAAGGAAACACAGTGCTCAACATTGTGCAGGACGTGGACGAGGCCGTGGCGCCCATCCACGACGGCGCCACCATTATGATCGGCGGGTTCGGCCGCGCCGGGCAGCCCGTGGAACTGATCGAGGCGCTGCTGCGCCAGGGCGCCACGGACCTGACCGTGGTGAACAACAACGCAGGAAACGGCGAACACGGCCTGGCCGCGCTCATCGGAGCCGGCCGGGTCCGGAAGATCATTTGCTCCTTCCCGCGGCAGTCCGACTCGCAGGTCTTCGACGCGAAGTACCGGGCGGGCGAAATCGAGCTTGAGCTGGTGCCGCAGGGCAACCTGGCCGAACGGATCCGGGCCGCCGGAGCCGGCATCGGCGGCTTCTTCACGCCCACCGCCTACGGCACGCCGCTGGCGGAGGGAAAGGAGACCCGCATGATCGACGGCCGCGGCTACGTGTTCGAGACCCCGTTGCATGCAGACTTCGCCCTCGTGAAGGCGCTGAAGGCCGATCGGGCCGGCAACCTTGTGTACCGCAAGACCGCACGGAATTTCGGGCCGATCATGGCCGCCGCAGCCAAACACGCCATTGTGCAGGTCCGTGACATCGTCGACGTCGGCGGACTGGACCCCGAGGTCGTGGTCACCCCCGGCATCTACGTCAACAGCCTGGTCCGCGTGGACCGGGAGAAAGTACCGGCCGCAGCATGAGCACCACCACCGAAAAGCTGGACAAGAACGCCCTGGCGGCCCTCGTTGCTGCCGATATTGCCCCCGGCTCCTTCGTGAACCTGGGCATCGGGCAGCCCACCCTGGTCTCGAACTACCTGCGGCCGGAACAGAACGTCACCCTGCACACGGAAAACGGCATGCTCGGCATGGGCCCGGAAGCACACGGCGACGACGTGGACCCGGACCTGATCAACGCCGGAAAGATCCCGGTCACGGAACTGCCCGGAGCCGCCTACTTCCACCACGCGGACTCCTTCGCCATCATGCGCGGCGGGCACCTTGACGTCTGCGTACTGGGCGCCTTCCAAGTCTCGGCTGCCGGCGACCTCGCCAACTGGCACACCGGAGCACCGGACGCCATCCCCGCCGTCGGCGGCGCCATGGACCTGGCCACCGGCGCAAAGGACGTTTACGTGATGATGAGCCTGTTCACCCGGGAGGGCGTCAGCAAGCTCGTGAAGGAGTGCAGCTACCCGCTCACCGGCGTCGGATGCGTCACCCGCGTCTACACTAATGAAGCGGTCTTCCTCCTGAAGGAAGACGGCGTCCACGTCCGCGAGACCTTCGGTACCACCTTCGAGGAGCTCGCCGCCAGAATGGACATTGACCTGATCAGCGACGCTGCCGCCAGCTAGGCAGACACCATGGGGGACACATGAGCAGTACCGCACCGGCCAGCGACCAGTTTGTCCAGTCGCTGGCCCGGGGCCTGGTGGTGATCAGGGCCTTTGACGCTGATCACGTGCAGATGACGCTCAGCGAGGTCTCCCGCCGTACCGGCCTGACCCGGGCCACCGCCCGGCGCTTCCTGCTCACCCTGGTGGAGCTGGGCTACATGCGTACCGACGGCCGGACTTTCGAACTGACGGCCCTGGTGCTGCAGCTGGGCTATTCCTATCTGTCCGGACAGTCCCTGCCGCAGCTGGCCCAGCCGGTGCTCGAAGACCTGTCCCGGGACATCTCCGAATCCACCTCCGCCTCGATCCTGGACGGGGACGAGATTGTCTACGTGGCCCGGATCCACACCCGCCGCCTGATGACCGTGGGGATCAGCGTGGGCACGAGGTTCCCCGCCTACGCCACGTCCATGGGCCGGGTGCTGCTGGCAGGCCTTCCACAGCAGCGGTTCGAGGAATATGCCGCCACGGTCGCGCTGCAGCCGCTGACCGAGCGGACCGTGACGGACCGGGACCGGTTGCGGGACGTGGTGGCGCGGGTCCGCGAGCAGGGTTGGGCGGTAGTGGACCAGGAACTGGAACAGGGACTGCGCTCGGTGGCGGTCCCGGTGTTCGACCCCCGCGGGCAGGTGGTCGCGGCCCTGAACACCTCGATGCAGGCGGGCCTCGGTACGGATGCGCCTACACTGGAGGAAGCCGCGGCGCGGGTGCTGCCGCACCTGCAGCGGGCATCGGCCACCATCACGGCGGCCCTGGCTGCCCGCAGCTAGCGGCCCGGTCAGTGTCCGGCCAGTGATCGCCGTCAGCGAACCGGTTGTGATCCCCGGCTCATCTTCGCCGGGACCGGCTTAAGTCTGCTAGACTAAAAACCAATTGTTTGTGTGGCAGTGGATGAAGGCCGCTCGCGTGCCCCCCGTGGTGAGATACTCGGGGGAATGCATTCCGTAAGGAATGGGCGGGCCTGTTTCCGGGTTGCGGGCTTCTTGCGCAACGAATGCCACACTTTTGCACGCCTACGGTCGCTTTCGGCGAGAGTATCGGAACTTCTCGGGGCATTGCGGCAACGACTTTAAGCGCGTCGCCCCCGTAGTTGGTTTCCAGCCGGCAGCGGGGCGGGGCAACCAGAGAATTATCTCGAGAAAAAACGGAGAACACGAAAGTGCCTACGATTCAGCAGCTGGTCCGCAAGGGCCGCTCACCCAAGGTCTCCAAGACCAAGGCTCCTGCCCTCCAGGGCAGCCCGATGCGCCGTGGTGTCTGCACCCGCGTTTACACCACCACCCCGAAGAAGCCGAACTCGGCTCTGCGTAAGGTTGCACGTGTCCGCCTCAACGGCGGCATCGAAGTAACCGCTTACATCCCCGGTGTGGGTCACAACCTTCAGGAACACTCCATCGTGCTGGTGCGCGGCGGCCGTGTGAAGGACCTTCCCGGTGTCCGCTACAAGATTGTCCGCGGTGCCCTCGATACCCAGGGTGTCAAGAACCGCAAGCAGGCTCGCAGCCGCTACGGCGCGAAGATGGAGAAGAAGTAATATGCCCCGCAAGGGTCCGGCCCCCAAGCGGCCGCTCGTACTGGATCCCGTCTACGGTTCCCCGCTGGTCACGCAGCTGATCAACAAGGTCCTCATCGACGGCAAGAAGTCCACCGCAGAGCGCATCGTTTACGGTGCACTTGCAGGCGCACAGGAGAAGACCGGGCAGGATCCGGTTGCAGCCCTGAAGAAGGCCATGGACAACATCAAGCCCAGCCTTGAGGTCAAGTCCCGCCGCGTCGGCGGCGCCACCTACCAGGTTCCCGTCGAGGTCAAGCCGGGCCGTGCAACCGCACTGGCCCTGCGCTGGCTGGTTGGCTACTCCAAGGCCCGCCGCGAGAAGACCATGACCGAGCGTCTGCGCAACGAAATCCTGGACGCTTCCAACGGTCTTGGTGCAGCTGTGAAGCGCCGCGAGGACACCCACAAGATGGCTGAGTCCAACAAGGCCTTCGCTCACTACCGCTGGTAATTAGCTCAGCCGACGGCAAGCGGCTACCGGCCCTGCAGCCCGCGAAAGCGGGCCGCAGGGCCCAAGCCGGATAAAGCGCCGTTGACGGAAGCAAACCAAAAAAGGGAGAAACCGTGGCACTGGACGTGCTTACCGACCTGAACAAGGTCCGCAACATCGGCATCATGGCCCACATCGATGCCGGCAAGACGACTACAACCGAGCGCATCCTGTTCTACACAGGTGTCAATCACAAGATCGGTGAGACCCACGACGGTGCGTCCACGATGGACTGGATGGCACAGGAGCAGGAGCGGGGTATCACCATTACCTCCGCAGCTACCACGTGTTACTGGGACAACAACCAGATCAACATCATCGACACCCCGGGTCACGTTGACTTCACCGTTGAGGTTGAGCGGTCCCTGCGCGTCCTCGACGGCGCCGTTGCTGTCTTCGACGGCAAGGAAGGCGTTGAGCCGCAGTCCGAGACCGTTTGGCGCCAGGCCGATAAGTACGACGTGCCGCGTATCTGCTTCGTCAACAAGATGGACAAGCTGGGCGCTGACTTCTACTTCACCGTGGACACCATCATCAACCGCCTGGGTGCCAAGCCGCTGGTTCTGCAGCTGCCGATCGGTTCCGAGAGCGAATTCGAGGGCGTCGTCGACCTCCTCGAAATGCGTGCCCTGACCTGGCGCGGCGACGCCAAGGGTGACGTGACCATGGGCGCCAAGTACGAAATCGAGCCGATCCCCGCAGACCTGCAGGAAAAGGCCGAAGAGTACCGCGCACAGCTGGTCGAGACCGTTGCTGAAGCCAGCGACGAACTGATGAACAAGTACCTCGAAGGTGAAGAGCTCACTGTTGCCGAGCTGAAGGCCGGCATCCGTAAGCTCACCATCAACTCAGAGGTCTACCCGGTTCTGTGTGGCTCCGCCTTCAAGAACCGCGGTGTGCAGCCGATGCTGGACGCCGTCGTCGACTACCTGCCCAGCCCGCTGGACGTGCCGAACATCAAGGGCCACGACATCCGCGACGAGGAAATCGTCCTGGAGCGTGCCGCTGATGCCAACGCACCGTTCTCCGCACTGGCATTCAAGGTTGTCACGCACCCGTTCTTCGGCCGCCTGACCTACATCCGCGTGTACTCCGGTCACGCTGCTTCCGGCGCCCAGGTCATGAACGCGACCAAGCAGAAGAAGGAGCGCATCGGAAAGCTCTTCCAGATGCACGCCAACAAGGAAAACCCGGTGGAGGAAATCACCACGGGTCACATCTACGCCGCCATCGGCCTGAAGGATACGACCACGGGCGATACCCTGTGCGACCTGCAGGACCCGATCGTGCTGGAATCCATGAGCTTCCCGGAGCCCGTGATTTCCGTGGCCATCGAGCCGAAGACCAAGGGTGACCAGGAGAAGCTCTCCACGGCCATCCAGAAGCTCTCCGAAGAGGATCCGACCTTCCAGGTCTCCCTCGACGAAGACACCGGCCAGACGATCATCGCCGGCATGGGCGAGCTCCACCTGGACATCCTGGTGGACCGCATGCGCCGCGAATTCCGCGTCGAAGCCAACGTGGGCAAGCCCCAGGTGGCCTACCGCGAAACCATCCGCCGTGCAGTCGCCAAGCACGACTACACGCACAAGAAGCAGACCGGTGGTTCGGGTCAGTTCGCAAAGATCCAGATTGCGATCGAGCCCCTGGATACCTCCGACGGCACGTTCTACGAGTTCGAGAACAAGGTCACCGGTGGTCGTGTTCCGCGCGAATACATCCCCAGCGTTGACCAGGGTATCCAGAGCGCCCTCACCGACGGTGTGCTCGCCGGTTACCCGGTTGTCGGCATCAAGGCAACGCTGCTTGACGGCGCATACCACGACGTCGACTCCTCGGAAATGGCGTTCAAGATTGCCGGACGCCAGGCCTTCAAGGAAGCCGCACGGATGGCCAGCCCGGTCCTGCTGGAACCGATGATGGATGTAGAAGTCCGCACCCCTGAGGAATACATGGGTGAAGTCATCGGTGACATCAACTCCCGCCGCGGGCAGATGCAGTCCATGGAAGATGCAGCCGGCGTAAAGGTCATCCGGGCACACGTCCCGCTGTCCGGCATGTTCGGCTACATCGGCGACCTGCGGTCCAAGACCCAGGGCCGCGCCGTGTACTCGATGTCCTTCAACAGCTACGCCGAGGTCCCGAAGGCAGTTGCCGACGAGATCATCCAGAAGACGCGCGGCGAGTAAAACTTGGAGGGTGGAACGGTTTCGGCCGGGACACCCGCCGTGTGTGCCTGGTCCGGGCTTCTGCCCGGACCGGGCGCATAGCCAAACTGAGCGGCCTCGCCAGGCTGCTGCGGAAATCGGCAATTTCATCAAATAAACAGCCCCCAGTAGACTTACATCAGTTTCAGTTGCGAAAAGCGCGGCTGGAGATTGAGTCTTCTAACTCTCTAGGAGGAACCCGTGGCGAAGGCAAAGTTCGAGCGGACTAAGCCGCACGTCAACATCGGCACCATTGGTCACGTTGACCATGGCAAGACCACGTTGACCGCTGCCATTTCGAAGGTGCTTGCTGACAAGTACCCTGATCTGAACGAAAAGCGCGATTTCGCTGCTATCGACTCTGCACCTGAAGAGCGCCAGCGCGGTATCACCATCAACATCTCGCACATCGAGTACCAGACCGAGAAGCGTCACTACGCACACGTTGACGCCCCCGGCCACGCTGACTACATCAAGAACATGATCACTGGTGCAGCTCAGATGGACGGCGCAATCCTCGTGGTTGCCGCTACTGACGGTCCGATGGCACAGACCCGCGAGCACGTTCTGCTCGCCCGCCAGGTGGGCGTTCCCTACCTGCTGGTCGCACTGAACAAGTCCGACATGGTGGACGACGAAGAACTGCTCGACCTCGTGGAAATGGAAGTTCGCGAACTGCTGAGCTCCCAGGAATTCGACGGCGACAACGCTCCCGTCGTCCGCGTTTCGGGCCTGAAGGCTCTGGAAGGCGATCCCAAGTGGGTTGCTTCCGTCGAAGAGCTGATGGAAGCCGTTGACAACAACGTGCCGGACCCGATCCGCGACAAGGACAAGCCGTTCCTGATGCCGATCGAGGACGTCTTCACGATCACCGGTCGTGGAACCGTTGTCACGGGCCGCGCCGAGCGCGGTACCCTCGCCATCAACTCCGAGGTCGAGATCGTCGGCATCCGTCCGGTCCAGAAGACCACGGTTACCGGTATCGAGATGTTCCACAAGCAGCTTGACGAAGCATGGGCCGGCGAGAACTGTGGCCTGCTGCTCCGCGGCATCAAGCGCGAAGACGTAGAGCGTGGCCAGGTTGTCGTGAAGCCGGGTTCCATCACCCCGCACACCGACTTCGAGGCCAACGTCTACATCCTGTCCAAGGATGAAGGCGGACGCCACAACCCGTTCTACTCGAACTACCGCCCGCAGTTCTACTTCCGCACCACGGACGTAACCGGCGTCATCACCCTCCCCGAGGGCACTGAAATGGTTATGCCCGGCGATAACACTGAGATGACCGTTGAGCTCATCCAGCCGATCGCTATGGAAGAGGGCCTCGGCTTCGCTATCCGCGAAGGCGGCCGCACCGTTGGATCAGGCCGCGTCACCAAGATCATCAAGTAATTTGATGGTTTAGCCTGAACCTTTTCGGTTCTTAGCAGGGCCCCGTTGCTTCGGCAGCGGGGTCCTGCTGCGTTAAGGCCCTGTCAGGCGACGGGGCCCGGCTGCGCGGTGAAGCCGTACCGCGCGGCAAGGTCCGGGCCAGGCTGGTGGCTGCAGTCAGTCCCTGCTCGAAGGCACGGACGGCGTTCAGTCCCGAGGCGTCCAGCGCGCCGCCGATTACCGTACAGCCGGTCCCGGTGGTCTCGAGGGCCGCCTGCAACGGATTGTGCGGCACCTGCCCGGCGGCGAGGACGACGTCGTCGGCCGGCAGCAGCGCCCGGCGCCCCGTTGCATCCCGGACTCGAAGGCCGTCCGGTGCCACTTCCAGCGGAACGGTTCCGGGCAGGGACCGCACCCCGGCATTCCGGATCTCCTGCAGCACGGCCCAGCGGGTGGAAGGGCCGATGCCCGCCCCGATCCGGGGACCGCGGCGCAGGATGGTGATGTCCCGCGGGCCGCCGGAGGATGGGTCCGCCAGGAGGCGGGCCAGGTCCACGCCGATGCCGCCGGCGCCGATGATCACCACCCGGCGTCCCAGCGTGCCGGGCGCGGCGAAGGCCCGGCGGTAATCCACCACCCGGACGCTTCCCGTGCGGGGCAGCGGCACTGGACGCGGCCGGACCCCCGTGGCCAGCAGCACGTGCCGGTAGCCGGCCAGGTCCGCCGCAACGGGTGCCGTCCCGGTCAGCACGTGCACCCCCAGCCGGGGGAGTTCGCGGCTGAAGTACCGTATGGTCGCCAGGAAGTCGGTCTTCCCGGGCACCTTGCCGGCCAGGCGGAACTGGCCTCCGATGACGGCTTCCTCCTCGTACAGGTCCACGCGGTGCCCGGCGTCGGCCAGCGTGGCGGCGGCCTGCATACCTGCCGGCCCTGCCCCGACCACCGCCACCGCGGGGGCCTGCCGGGACGCTCTGCGGCGCTGCACCGGGAACGCGGTTTCCCGGCCGGCACGGGGATTGACCAGGCAGGAGACCGGGTCCGTGCCCAGCGAGCGGTCGATGCACGCCTCGTTGCAGGCAATGCAGGTGTTGACCAGGCCGGCGTTCCCGTGCCGGGTCTTCTCGATGATCCGGGGATCGGCAAGGAACGGACGTGCCATGGACACCAGGTCGGCGTGGCCTGCAGCCAGGGCTTGCTCGGCCAGCGCCAGGGAGTTGATCCGGTTGCTGCCGATCACCGGGACGCGCAGCCCGGCCGCGGCGACGGCGGCACGGATACCCCCGGAGACTTCCATCCACCGTCCGTGCGGCACCAGGGCCTGGACGGAAGGCACGGTGGACTCGTGCCAGCCGATGCCGATGTTCAGTGCGTCCGCCCCGACGCCGGCCAGGGCGACGGCGAGCCCCGCGGACTCCCCGCGCGTGCTCGAGCCGTTCACGAAGTCTGCGCCGGAGGTCCGGCAGATCACCGGAAAATCCGGCCCGGCTGCCGCACGCACAGCGGCCAGGACGGCCAGGGGAAAGGCCTGCCGGCGTTCGGCGTCGCCGCCCCACCGGTCCTCGCGCAGATTTGTCAGCGGCGAGGCGAACTGGTTGATCAGGTAACCTTCCGAGCCCATGATTTCCACGGCGTCGAAGCCCAGTTCCCGCGCGGTGGAAGCGCCGGCCGCGAACGCGGCGATCGTGTCCTCGATCTGCTGTTCCGTCATGGCTGCGGGCAGCGCCCGGGAGAAACCGGACCAGACCTCCGACGGCGCCACCGGACGCAGGCCGTAGGTGGACTCAAACGCGTAGCGGCCGGCGTGGAAGAGCTGGAGGGCCAGGCGGCCGCCGGCCCCGTGCACGGCGTCCAGGGCCGGGGACAACAGTGCGCCGGCACCCGGTTCGTTGATGAGCAGGTAGTTGGGTCCGCCGGCTCCGGCGCGGTTCACTGCAGCACCGCCGGTGACGATGAGCGCGGCCCCTCCGGCTGCGCGTTCGCGGTAGAACCCGGCCAGCGCGGCCGGATCGTCCTCCCGGTTCAGGTGCATGGACCCCATTACGATCCGGTGCGGCAGGTGCAGGCGGCCGATGTCCACGGGGGAGAAGACGCGGGTGAGACCCGCAGACGGCGAGGAGGAGGACCCGGTCCGGAACGGCATCACTGCAAGGCGGCGGGGGAAGCGGCGGGATCCGGGACGGCGGCGGCCACGGCGTCGTCGGCAGCCGGAGCCTGGGCACGGCGGAAGAGGTCTCTGGCTATCACCGTTTTCTGGATCTCGTTGGTTCCTTCCTCGAACCGTTGCGCCCGCGCATCCCGGTAGACCCGCTCAATGGGCATCGACTTCCAATAGCCGATTCCGCCGTGCACCTGCAGGGCCTTGTCCGTGACCCGGGTGAGCATGTCCACCGCAGTCAGCTTGGCCATGGAGGACAGGGACGCTGCCGTCCCGCTGCCGTCCTGCCAGGCATTCGCCGCAGTGAGGGTAAGCGCCCGGGCGGCTTCAATATCGGCGGCGTTCTCGGCCAGGGCGAACGCGATGGCCTGGCGGGACGCCAGCGGCTGTCCGAACGTGGTGCGCTCCAAGGCGTAGCCGACGGCGAGCTGCTGGGCGCGCTGTGCCAGCCCCACGCAGCTCATGGCCACCGAGATGCGGCTGGGAGTAAGGAATCCGCCGAGCGCCACGGCCAGGCCGTCTCCTTCGGCCCCGAGCCGGTGAGACACCGGAACGGGGGTATTTGTGAAGGTCAGCGACGCATGGTCGGTGCCCCGCACACCGAGGGTCTCGGACGTGTCCTGGACGTCGACGCCGGAAGCATGCCGGTCCACGAGCAGCGCCACGGTCCCCTCCTTGCCGGAGCTGCCCTGCAACCGGGCAAACAGCAGCCAGTAGTCGCAGCGCACGCCGAACGTGATCAGGTGCTTGCGGCCGGTCAGGTAGTACATGTCCCCGTCGCGGCGCACACTGGCCGTGATGTCCGCGCCCGTGCCGTTGCCAGGCTCGGTGAGGGTGAAAGCCACCACCAGGTCCCCGGCCACGGCCGGACGCAGGAACTGTTCCCGCTGGGCGTCGGTGGCGTAGGGATTCATGGCACGCCAGGTTCCGTTGACCACGTGGACAATCATGCGGATGGAGGCGTGGGACCGGGAGAACACTTCCATCAGGCCCATCCACTGGACAAAGCTCAGGCCCCGCCCGCCCAGCTGGACAGGTGCCGCCAGTGAGAGGAAGCCCGCCTCGCGCAGTTCCTTCCACAGGGCATCCGGCACTTTCCCCGCGGCCTCGATGTGTTCGGCCCAGGCTTCACCCGGACCTTCCACCCAAGCCGTTACTGCAGAGAGCAGGTCCCGGTACTCCGAATCGGGGATGCTGCTGCCGCGGCCGTCGGCGGTGATGGCTGTGCTGCTCACTGTGGGCTCCCATTCTGCTCGGTGCGGTCGGGGACGGCCGCGGCGTCCGGACCGGGACGGCCGGGTGCCGGAAACTGCCGGGCCATGTCCCGCAGCAGGAACTTCTGGATCTTGCCGACGGCATTGCGTGGAATGGCGTCCAGGAGCTCCAGGCGTTCCGGCCAGTAGTGCTTCGACACGCGGTGGCGGTCCAGGAAGCCGGTCAGGTCCTGAAGCCGCACAACCGCGCCGGGTGCGGGAACCACAAAGGCGCAGGCCCGTTCGCCCAGCCGTGCATCGGGCATGGCAGCCAGTGCCACGTCCCGCACGGACGGATGGCGGTAGAGCAGCTGTTCGATCTCGGCCACAGGGATCTTTTCGCCGCCCCGGTTGATGATGTCCCGGACCCGTCCGGTGATCCGCAGATAACCGGCCTGGTCCATGACTGCGGTGTCGCCCGTGCGGTACCAGCCGTCTTCGGTGAAGGCCTCCTTGGTCAGGTCGGGGCGGTCAAGATAGCCCTCGAACACGGTGGGGCTGGTCAGCTCGAAGTTGCCCTCGGCCCCGGGCGGCAGGAGGCGCCCGTCGTCGTCGACAATCCGGGTCTGTACCCCTGCCAGCGGCCGCCCGTCGGTGCCCCATACCTTGGCTGGTTCGTCCCGGGGCGCGGCCAGGGTGCCCAGGCAGGTTTCGGTGGTGCCGAACGCACCGCAGATGCTGGCGCCCAGGATGCGGGTGGCCCGCTCGGCAAGGTGCCGCGGAACCGCCGCACCGGTGTTGACGAAGATGCGCAGGCTGGCGGGGGCGGCTGCCCCGGCGTCCACGGCCTGCACCAGATCGGTCAGGAAGGGGGTGGCCGCCTGCACAAACGTGGCCCGCCAGCCGTGCATCAGCTGCAGTGCCCGCTTCGCGTCCCACGTTCCCTGCAGGATCTGCGGGCACCCCAGCACGAAGGAGAGCCACATGCCGTAAAGAAACCCGGTCTGGTGGGCCAGCGGGGACGGAATGAACACGGCGTCGTCGCTGGTCAGTCCCAGATGGGAGGCCTCCATGGCCGCGGCGCGGCTCAAGGTCCCGTGGCGGTGGAGCACCCCCTTCGGCTCACCGGAGGTCCCTGAGGTGAACAGCAGCTGCGCGGCGTCCCGGGCGGCGGGGGAGCGGCGGGCAGTTGCTGCCGGGTCGGGCCGGGCCTGGGTCAGGGCGTCGTGCCAGTCAGCGAACCGTGGCCCGCCCGGCACGCGGGGGAGCGGGCGGCGGCCGGCAGGGTCCCGGACCACCAGCACCTGGCG